>NZ_SZNL01000008.1:79933-152107 GCF_005068605.1 Sulfitobacter sp. 15WGC
TCTTTTTGTTCTTCACCTTCGCATCCAACAGCTTTTGCATCGCCTCGGCATATTTGTCGGTATAGGCGGAGGCGTCGAAGGGCGCGGTTTTCTTGTCGATGAGCGAAGTCGCGACATCGAGCAATTCCTTGTCGGTCTTGTCGTCCTCGATATCGGTGAAGATCTGATCCGCCTCGCGCAGCTCATCGGCATAGTGCAGCGTCTCCATCAACAGCCCGTCGCCGCAGGGTTTGACGCAGGCCAGATATTCCTTGCCGCGCATGGTGACCTGCCCCAAACCAACCTTGCCAGACTGGCGCAGCGCATCGCGCACCACGCGGTAGGCGTCTTGGGCGAGATCGTCGGAAGCGGTGATGTAATAGGGTTTGTCGAAATAGAGCGGAGAGATTTCGCAGGCATCGACGAATTGGACCAACTCAAAGGTCTTTTTCGTCTCTAGCTTGATCTCATCCACCTCATCGGGGTCGAGCAGGATATATTCGTCGCTGCCGACCTCATAGCCTTTGACGATATCCTCGGCCTTGACCGGGCCGATGCCGGGCACGGATTTCTCATAGCGGACCCGCTTGCCCGAGGGTTTGTGAATTTGCCGAAAAGAGACTTTGGAACTGGTCTTGGTGGCCGAGAATATCTCGACCGGAATCGACACCAGCGAGAGGCGAAGTTGACCTTTCCAAAGTGCGCGCGGTGCCATGAGAATTCTCCTATTTGCCCTTCGCGCGGCCCAGCTTATCGGCCTTGACCGCGTCGCGTTGGCCCATCGGCTCATCCGGGCCGGTGGTGCTGTCCTTGCGGGTCTGGGCCTCCATCTCGGAGTTGAACTCAGCCCCCAGAAGCACGATGAAGGCTGAGATCCAAAGCCACATCAGCAGGATGATCGCCCCGGCCATGCTGCCGAAACTTTCGTTGTAGCTGCCGAAGTTGCTGACGTAGATCGAAAACCCGATAGAGGCGACGATCCACAAGATGCAGGCGATGATGGAGCCGGGGGTGAGCCATTTCCACTCCGCATCGTCACGGGCAGGGCCGTAGCGGTAGAGCACGGCCAGCGCGAGCGCGGTAAGTGCGGCAAGCAGCACCCAACTGCCGTAGGTGAGCAGCGTCTCGACCCAATCGGGCAGGGCGAGAAAGGCGACCACAGCAGGCACAGCCAACGTGGCCGCAAGGCCCAAGAGCAGCACGCCGATCAACATGAGGGTGAGGCCAAGCGTCCAGATCAGTTTGGAGACAAAACCACGGGTCTCATCCTCGTCATAGGCGACGTTCAGACCTTCCATCAGACTGCCCACGCCCTTGGACGCGGAGTAGAGCGCGAGGGCCAGACCGATCAAGAAGGCCCAGCCCAGACCCGTCTCTTCCGACCCCGTCACGGCGACGGCTTGGCCGAGGATGATATTGGCGGCTTCTTCGGGAATGAGGTTGGTCAGGGATTCAAGCTGCGCGGTGACCTGAGCGGGCTCCATTACCAATCCGGCGAGCGCCATCAGAGCGGTCACGGCAGGGAAAATCGCCAGCAGCGCGTAAAAGGCGACACCGGCGGCGACAAGCGACACATGATCGGCGGCGATCTCATCCTTGACCCGCAATAGGATGTCTTTCCATCCGGGGGCCGGTATCTCCATCGGCGTTTCCGCTTTCCGTCCGCGCGCCATATCTGGTCCTTTGACGTTAATTTCGTATCGTAAAATATGCCCGCCCCCGAGGTCGGGAGCGGGCGTGGCTTGGCTTAGCTCTTCACGTCGCCGAGCTTTTGCTTGTCGGCTTCGCTTTTAGCCGCGTCCGCGACGCGCTGACCGCTTTCCTTTGCCTTTTTCACGGCGGCATCGGCGGCGGTCTCTTCGTCGGCAGCGGCATCGGCATTGTCTTTGGTCTCTTTCAAGACCTTGCCTGCCTCATCCGTCGCGGCCTTGGCGACCTTGCCCAGCTTGTCACGCTCTTCCGCGTAGATACGCTCGGCCTCGTTAAAGAGCGCATCGCTGTGCTCGCCCATATAGGCGTCTTCGGTGCGGCTGCGGGGCAGGGCGGCGCCGATTGCGGCACCCACTGCGAGGGCCAGCGCACCGGCGACCATCGGATGCTCTTCGAACATGTCCGAGGCACGCTCACCGCCCTGACGGGCATAGCGACCGCCGGCGTTCCACGCATCCACGGCGCGGGCACGGGCCATCACGATACGCTCACGCGCTTCGGCGGTCATGTTTTCGGTGCCTTCTGACAGACGGTCCCGCAGGGCATGGGCGCGCTCATTGGCGGCATTGGCGCTGTCGCGTACGCTGTGGGCCGCGCCGCTGGCGGTGCTGCGGATGCTGTCCACGGCGGAACGCGTGCCATAGGACGCGCGGTCACGGGCATAGCGGGCGCCGCTGGCGACCGAGGAACCGGCGGAGCGGGCACGCCCGGCAGCCGAGCTTGCAGCGCCCTTGACGCTGCCAGCGGCAGAGCCTGCGGCACCGGAGACACCGCTCGCGGCGGAGCCTGCGGCCCCTTTCACGCTGCCTGCGGCAGAGCGGGCACGATCGCCGAAGCCGCGGCCATCATCGTCGTCGTGATGCACGTCACGGGCCCATGCGGGCACATCATCGGCAGCGCCGCGTTCGGAGCCATAGCTGGTGGCATAGGCGCTTGCGGGGGCAGAGGAACGACGCGCGCCGCGCACGGCGGGGCGGTTTTCGGTGTTTGTCACCGGTACCGGCACGGGATGTGCGCGGTCGCGGTCCAAACCTTCGTAGCCGCGGCGGTCACGGCTGTTGCCGCTGCCGAACATCATCCACGCAAGGCCCGCTCCTGTCAGCGCCAATGCGACCGGGTTGCGCTTGGCCGCGTCAGAGATGGAGCGACCCCAGTCGCCGCCATGCTCGCGGAACTGGTCAGAGAACTGACGCGCAATGCCTTCGACCGAAAAGCGGTCTTGCAGATCGTCCAGCGTATCGGCCAGACCGGCACGCTCCCGCTCGATTTCGCGTTCAATTTCTTCGGGGTTTCTGGAGTCATTTGTCATCGTAGACCTCCTTCATGGTCTCTGCGTCACGCTTGACGTTTTTGGCGGTGCGGCTCGGTGCAAGGCTGCTGAGCTTCAGATCATTGGTGCCTTTCTGGATCATCACATAGGCGACGATGGCCAGAAGAACGCCCACGATCACGGCGGACCAACCGGCGGCGATGCCAGCTTCGGTCAGGGCGGCCACGAGGGCGGCGCTCAACACGTTCAGGGCGGTGAGGGCCACAACCACGGCGCCGACGATCAGGCCAATGGCCACGCCCGCATGTTTCAGGTTCTCATTCACTTCGGCGCGGGCCAGATCGACCTCTTTGCGCATCAGCGAACTGACGTGGGAGAGTGCTTCGGTCAGCAGGCTCCCGGCGGATTTATTGCTTTCGGTGGTCATACTTTATCTCCTGTAACGACGTTGGGCGCGGCAGGCTGAGTTGTCGGCTGAGCGGCGGTGCGGCCGGGCACGGTGCTGGCAGCACCGGTGGGCGGCGTGCCGGTCATCGGACGGTCGATGCGGTCGTCGTCGTCATATTCGACGCCGGTGCCGCCGTAGCCGCCCTGAGGCCGATCGCTGGAGGCTTTGGCGAAACGGGTCGCCACGAAGCCCAGAAGGGCCGCGCCA
This sequence comes from Sulfitobacter sp. 15WGC, assembly GCF_005068605.1. NCBI lineage: Bacteria > Pseudomonadati > Pseudomonadota > Alphaproteobacteria > Rhodobacterales > Roseobacteraceae > Sulfitobacter > Sulfitobacter sp. 15WGC. Next base: position 83,548 of record NZ_SZNL01000008.1, read on the forward strand.
CCGAGGAAGACCAGCGGGTTGCGCTTGGCGAAACCGTTCAGGTCGCCCATCATCTCGCCCAGATCCTTGTCGCGCATGGTGTCAGAGACATCGGCGAGACCATCGGCCAACTGGCTAAAGCTACGCTCCTGCGGAGAGCCGCTGCGCAATTCATCTGCCGCGGTGCGCAGGGCAGAGGCCACGCCTTTGACCTCGTCAGCGGCGGTGTCGCGCGCTTGGTAGGCATAGTTGGTCGCTTCGGCGGACACGGTGTCGGCGACGTCGCGGGCCTGCGCCTTGGCGGATTCAGCGGCGTTGCTCGCGGCAGCGGCGGCTTTGTCTTTTGCAGCGGTCGCCTGCTCTTTGGCGGCGGCGCTTTGGGTCTGTGTGGTGTTGTTGTCGGGCATGGTGACCTCCTTTAAAATACGAGATTCAGGATCGCGAGAACGACCACGATCAGGCCGATGAGGTAGAAAATTCCGTGCATGGGTCCCTCCATTCGTCTGCAGCAATTATCTTATCTACAGTCCAACGACTGACGCCGCGGGGGGTTCCCCCCGGGGGGCAAAAGATTGCAAGGAACCCTTTGGCAGGCCGAAATTAAATGGGCTGCGGGGGGCGCTGCGCGCCAAATGCAAACGGCGCGCCCCGGGTGGGGACGCGCCGCCGCTTAACTTAGGATAAATGGGCTGTTAGCCGTCGATGCGGCTGGCCATGATGGCGATGGCCTTTTGGTACACGCCCGCCGCGTTCCAAGCTTGGATCACGCGGAAGTTCGGCTGCCCCTCTTGATAGCCCGCCCCCGGCTGCCAGCCTTTCTGCCGCAGGAAATTGGCGGTGGAGGCCAGTGCGTCGACCTGATTGTAGAAATCGACCCGACCGTCGCCATTGCCGTCAACCCCATAGCGCAGCGCGTTGCCGGGCAGGAATTGCGTGTGGCCCAACTCACCATGTTTCGCGCCTTGGGTGTTAGAGGTGATGGCCCCGCGGTCGACCAGTTTCAGCGCGCCAATGGCATGGGGCACGAAAAAGTCGGAGCGGCGGCAATCATAGGCCAGCGTGGTGATGGCCGAGACGACAGCGCTATTGCCCATGAAACCGCCAAAGCCCGTCTCCATCCCGTGGATCGCCAGCAAGACCCCCGCAGGCACGCCATAGCGCTGCTCAAGCGCGCTATAGAGCCCGGCGTTGCGCGCTTTGCGTTTACGGCCTTGGGCCACGATCGTATCCGCGCCGCGCACCTGCATGAACTTGGACAGGGAGTATTTGAAGGATTTCTGGTTCCGGTCGGCGGCGATGGTGCCATTGGCGTAGCGCGCGCTTGCCAATGCGTCCAAGCCGCGCTGGCCGACGCCTGCGGCGCGGGCCTCTTGGGCGAAAGCGCCTTTCCATGCCTCAAAGCCATTGGCCGTATTGCCGCATTGCGCGGCCAAAGTCGGCGCGGCCATGAAGGTGCAGATGGCCGCGGTGGTGGTGAAAAGTGTTCTGAACATGAGATTGACCCTCTGCGTCTGTGTGCCGAGCAAAGGTTAGCCCATATGGGCAACGGTTCAACTCACTTGGCGACCGAAAGGGAAAATCTTTGGCCCTCAGCGGGGCAGTAGGGCGCGGATGTATTCAAGGGCGGTGCCGGCCCAGAGATTGACCTGCGGCGCGCTGTCTTGGGCGAAGCTTGCTCCACCAAAGAGCAGGCCGATGGTCACCAGAAAGACCAGCCCTTTGCGGCTGCGCTTGGCGCGGCGCTGCCTGCCGCGCGCCTGTTTTGCGCGCTGTTCAATGCGGTGCAGCCGCTCGTTAAAGGTCGTCGTAGAAATCGCCATCTATCCGCTTCCTTAGCCGGGTCTTGGTAAAGAGTGCTTAAGCGCTGTGGCTCTTTTAAGGCGATGGTGGGGCGCGGGGCGGTCAGCCGCCCAGAAAATAGGAGGCACCTGCAAAAGCCGCGATCCCGGCGCCGATAAAGCCCAGCAGCATGAGCAGCCCGTCGCGATAAAGCAGCGCCAGCCCGAAGATGGAAATCACGATCATCGGCGCGGAGGTGGCGAAGGGCACCACCTCAAGCGGGGGGACGGAAAAGCACAGGCAAAGGATGACGACACAGGCGACCTTTTGACCGGTGGCGCCTGCAATGCGCGACAGCCGGGCCTGTAGCTTATCGTCGATCCATTGCGAGACGGGCCGCAGCCATTCGACGGATTTCAGCACCTTGTCGGTATCCAATGTGCGCTTGCGCAGCCAGTTCGGGGCCCAGAAATGCTCATACCCCAGTAGCATCCGCAGGGCGAGCAGCCCCACCAGAAGGGCCAGCGCAGTGGGAAAGCCGGGGATGCCGCCGAGGGGGGTAAGCTCCATCAGCGGCAGTACGGCAAGGGCGGGACCATAGCCGCGCTGGTCGAGCGCGTCGATTAATTGGCCAACTTCAACGGTCTCTTTCCCCTCGGATGCGTCTTTCAACTCATCGACAACATCCGTCAGCGCCGTTGAATCATCGGCCATGATGCGCACTCCTTCTTTGCTGCTCTGCCAAGCCAACGCGGCAAGGCAGGCTCTGTTCCGGGGGGTGCCATGCAAAAGGGCGCGGAATGAACCGCGCCCTTTCGACTTTCTCTCGCGCCCCGCGGGGCGGGTGGCTGATCAGCAGCTGTAGTACATGCCGAATTCAACGGGGTGCGGGGTCTGTTCGAATTTCAGAACCTCTTCCGTCTTCAGCGCGATATAGCCTTCGATCTGGTCGCGGGTGAACACGTCACCGGCCAGCAGATAGTCCATGTCGTTGGACAGCTCGTCCAGCGCTTCGCGCAGCGAACCGGCCACTGTCGGGATGTCTGCCAGCTCTTCCGCGGGGAGGTCATAGAGGTTCTTGTCCATCGCCTCGCCCGGGTCGATCTTGTTCTTGATGCCGTCAAGGCCGGCCATCAAGAGGGCCGAGAACGCCAGATAGGGGTTCGCCGCCGGATCGGGGAAACGGGCCTCAACGCGCTTGGCCTTGGGGCTTTCGGTCCACGGGATACGCACGCAGCCCGAACGGTTACGCGCGGAGTAGGCGCGCAGAACCGGCGCTTCGAAACCCGGGATCAGACGCTTGTAGCTGTTGGTCGTCGGGTTGGTGAAGGCATTGAGCGATTTGGCGTGGGCCAGAATGCCGCCGATGAACCACAGTGCCTCTTGGCTGAGATCGGCGTATTTGTCGCCCGCAAACAGCGGCTTGCCGTCTTTCCAGATCGACATGTTCACGTGCATGCCCGAGCCGTTGTCGCCAAAGACCGGCTTCGGCATGAAGGTCGCCGATTTGCCATAGGCGTGGGCCACGTTGTGGATCACGTATTTGTACTTCTGGATTTCATCCGCCTGTTTGGTCAGCTCACCAAAAATCAGACCCAGCTCGTGCTGGCAGGAGGCAACCTCGTGGTGATGCTTGTCGACCTTCATGCCAAGGCGCTTCATGGTCGAGAGCATCTCGGCGCGCAGGTCTTGCGCTTCGTCCACCGGGTTCACCGGGAAGTAGCCGCCTTTGAGGCCCGGGCGGTGGCCCATGTTGCCCATCTCATAGTCGGTGTCGGTGTTCCACGAGCCGTCGGATGCGTCAACTTCGTAAGATACCTTGTTGACTTCGTTCGAGAATTTGACGTTGTCAAAGAGGAAGAACTCAGCCTCGGGGCCAAAGTAGGCGTTGTCGCCAATGCCCGAGGAACGCAGATAGGCTTCGGCCTTTTCCGCGGTGCCACGGGGGTCACGCTCATAGCTTTCGCCGGTGTCGGGCTCAACGATGGAGCAGTGCATGCAGATCGTGGTTTCGGCATAGAAGGGGTCGACATAGGCGGTGCTGACGTCGGGCATCAGCTTCATGTCGGAGGCTTCGATGCTTTTCCAACCTGCGATGGAGGAGCCGTCGAACATGAAGCCTTCTTCGAGGAAGTCTTCGTCGACCAGATCGCTCACGATGGTAACGTGCTGCAAGGCGCCGCGGGTGTCGGTAAAGCGGATGTCGACATATTCGATGCCTTCATCTTTGATTTTGCTCAGGAATTCCTGGGTATCCATCGTGTAGGTCCTTTATGGTCTATTCGTAGTCTGGGCCCGAGGGCCGTTGTCAAAGCGCGTCTGAACCGGATTCACCGGTACGGATGCGAATTGTTTGTTCAACAGGGGAAACGAAGATTTTGCCGTCACCGATTTTCTCCGTCTTGGCGGCGTCGACGATGGCCTCGATAGCGGCATCGACCTGGTCGTCATCCAATACCACTTCGACCTTCACTTTGGGAAGGAAATCTACAACATATTCCGCACCGCGATAGAGCTCGGTGTGGCCTTTCTGGCGGCCGAAGCCTTTCACTTCAATCACACTCAGACCTTGAACGCCCACGTCTTGAAGGGCTTCTTTGACTTCGTCGAGTTTGAACGGCTTGATGATGGCTTCGATCTTTTTCATGGTAATCCCCTGACAATTCCCGCGCATTTATGCTCTGGTTTCGACAGAGCATCCCGCCCGCGTAACGTCCAGCGCCGGGCAGGGGGTAACATGGCGCGGCGGATGCATTTGCCAAGGGTCGCTGAGAATTTGCGCAACGCGCCTAAAAAATAAGCATTCGTGAATCGGCTCCGGGCTGTACCTTTTGGCGGCAGTTGCTAGATCCCTTCGCATGCGTATTCCCGAGATCACCCGCGAGAGCCTGAACGTCGATTTACTGCGCAAAGAGCCGGGGCATAAATATGACCACGGTCATGCGCTCGTCCTATCTGGCGGGCCGGGCCAGACCGGGGCCGCGCGTATGGCGGCGCGCGGGGCGCTGCGGATCGGGGCAGGGGCCGTGACCTTGGGCGTGCCGCCCGTCGCGCAGCTTGAAGCGGCGATGCAACTCACGGCGGTCATGCTGCAACGGATACCGGATGGCGCGGCCCTGTCCGAAACGCTCGAAGACAGCCGGATCAACGCGCTCTGCCTCGGGCCCGCCTTGGGATTGGGCGCGCGCGCAGCGGGGCTTGTCAAAGCAGCCCTCGCCGCGCCGCATGTCGTGTTGGACGCCGATGCGATCACCCTGCTGTCGCAAGAGGCCGACCTGCGCGACGCGCTTCATGAAGGCTGCGTTTTGACCCCGCATATGGGGGAGTTCGCCCGGCTGGCCCCAGATCTGGCCGAGGCAACGAAAGCCGAGGAGGAGGGGGCCAAGGCGCAGGCCGCGCGCGAGGCTGCCGCGCGGTTCGGCTGCGTGATCTTATTGAAAGGGCCGGAAACGATCATCGCCACGCCCGGTGGAGAGGTCCGGCGGCATAGCGCGATCCAAGACCGGGCAACTCCTTGGCTGGCCACCGCTGGGGCGGGTGATGTCTTGGCGGGGCTTATCACCGGGCTGCTCGCGCGGGAGATCGCCCCGGTCGAAGCAGCCTCCACCGCGGCGTGGATACATGCCGAGGCAGCGCTGCTGCATGGGCCGGGGCTGATCGCCGAGGACCTGCCCGATCTGATGCCGCAAGTGCTGCGGGACTTGGGGGTTTAGGCCGCGTGCAACACCGCGCCGCGGGCGCGGGCGGCATCGGCGGTGCCAAGCTCCAGCCCATCGGCGTAGATCACATGCGGGCCGTCGCAAAATATCTGGATCAGGGTCGTCTCTTCCTCCCCCAAATCGGTGATGAATTCATCGTCGACCAAGGCCCGCGCCGCGACCAAGGCGCGTTCGGAATTGAAAAGCGCCCGCGCGCGCCAATCCCGCACCAGCACCATCTGATCCCCGGCGAGGGCGACGTCGCGCTCGGGCCGCGTGTGGCCCAGCGATCCCGCCGCCAGCGCGATGCGCCGCACGCTGCGGGTCGTGCGTTGAATATGAAGGATTTTTGCAAAGCCACTGTCACGCGTAATGACCCGATCCCCGACCGAGAGATACTCAACCGGGATTTCACCATCCAGCGTCAAAATAAGGGCGCCCTGCACAAGACCGGTGTCCAGCGCAGCGAATGGGGAAAACTGCCCCCCATGGCGATCTTTGCCGCCTACGCACCCGACCGTATTCGGTTTCATGGGCGTCTCTTTCTATTGTACCTGCCTCAGGTATCACCAACCATATGCAAACATCCGGTTAATGTCTTGTGCTTTTTTGCTCTCGCATCTGCCGCGCGGGTTTGCTAATCAGCGCGGGCACCGGTTGGTGCAGTGCGGGTGTGGCGGAATTGGTAGACGCACCAGATTTAGGTTCTGGCGCCTTTGGCGTGGGGGTTCGAGTCCCTTCACCCGCACCACTTTCCCCGGTAAATCACAGAGATCGCGGGCTTTTCGCGCACGGCCCGCTCAGCCCAGCACCGTGAGCCACAGCCATACCGTCAGGATCGAGCTGCCCGTCGCGATCAGCACGGAGCTGGCCGCCACACGGCGCGCGCGGCCGTACATATTGGCGAAAATATAGGCGTTGAACCCCGGTGCCATCGCCGCCGTCAGCACGCCGGACCGGAAACCGGCCTGCGGCAGCGACAGCATGGTGCCAAAGCTCCAGACCAGCGCGGGATGCACCAAAAGGGCAATGGCGCAGACCATGAGGATCGCCTTCATGTCGCCTTCGGGCTTGTATTGCAGCAGCACGCCGCCAAGCGCGAAGAGCGCGGCAGGCAGGGCGGCGCGGACAATGAGCGACAGCGCGTCATCCACCACACCGGGGATCGGCAGACCGCTGAGGTTGACGGCAAAGCCGCCGAGGATCGCCAGAACCAGCGCGTTGCGAAACATCGCCCGGCTGACATTGCGCAGCAGCGACAGGCCCGATTGCCCGCGGTTGCGCACGAATTCCATCACCGTGATGCCCAAACCGTAGCAAAAGGGCGCGTGGAACGACAGGATCGCATAGTTCCCGGCCAGCGCCTCGGGCCCGTAAGCGCGTTCGGTGATCGGCAGGCCCAGCAGGATCGAATTCGAGAACAGGCAGCAAAATCCGATCGCCACGCTGTCTTCCCAGTCGCGGCGGAACAAGAGCCGCGCGCCAAGGATGCCAAGCGCAAAACACAGCGCCGCGCCTCCGTAGAAACTGCCCAGAAGGCGCGGGTCATAGCTGCTCGACAGATCAATGCGGGCGATGGCTTGGAACAGCAGACAGGGGATCGCGAAGTTCTGGGTGAATTTCATCACCCCGTCGATGCCCGAGACGGGGAAGAGCCCACGCCAGACCGCAACATAACCAAAGCCGATGACCAGAAAGACCGGCAGGATGACGTCTAAAAGAGTTTGCACTTGATAGGGGCCTTATGGGGGTGCGGCGGGGGCGCCGACCCTCAGGCCCGCGCCCGGCGCTGCCTAGTCTGAATGGGGAAGGGGGAAATGAAGGGTCAGCCCGTCATAGGCCGGTTGAATGTAATCCGGCGTCTCTGCGGCGACGGTGTGGTAATCAAGGTCGTTGTGCATATTGGTCAGGACCGCCGTTTCGGGCGCCACGCGGTCGATCCAGCTAAGGGTCTGCGCCAGATGGCTATGGGTCGGATGCGGCTCCCGGCGCAGGGCGTCGACGATCCAGCAGCGCAGGTTGTCCATCATCGGCCAGCACGCCTCAGGGATGGCCGAGACATCGGGCAGATAGACGATATCATCAAAGCGAAAACCGAGCGCGTCGATATTGCCATGGGTGACGGTGAAGGGGTTGAATTTCAGCGTGCCACCCGGGCCGTCGATGCTGACCTCGCCGGTGATCTCATGCATGTCGAGGATGGGCGGGTAGCTCGACCATTCCGGCTGCACGAAGGCATAGCCGAACCGTTCGATCAGCGCGTCCCGGGTGGGCGCATCGGCCCAGACCGGCAGCCGCGCGCGCATGTTCATCACCACCATGCGCAAATCGTCCAGTCCGTGAACGTGATCCGCGTGGGAATGGGTATAGATCACCGCATCGAGCCGCCCGATGCCTGCGTCCAACAGCTGGCTGCGCATGTCGGGGGAGGTGTCGATCAAGACGGTGGTCGTGCCTGCCTCCGTCACCCGCTCCACAAGGATCGAGCAGCGGCGGCGGGTGTTCTTGGGCTCATTCGGGTCGCAAGCGCCCCAGTGGCCGCCGATCCGCGGAACCCCGCCGGAGGAGCCGCAGCCCAATATGGTCACCCGCAGGTCGGTCATCAGCGCGCAGGCTCCCAAGCGGCGGCTTTCGCGAAGAGACGCTCAAAATTCTCCTGCGTGCGGGCCGCGAAATCGGCGTAGTCGAGGCCAAAGGTCTCTGCCGCGCGGCGGGCGGTATGGGCGGTAAAGGCAGGCTCATTCGGTTTGCCGCGATGCGGCGGCGGGGCGAGATAGGGCGCGTCGGTTTCCACCAGAATACGGTCGAGCGGGGCGGCGGCGAAAATATCGCGCAGCGCCTGCGATTTGGGGAAGGCGGTGATGCCGGACATCGACAGGTAGAACCCCAGATCGAGCGCGGCACGGGCCAGTTCAGCGGAGGAGGAGAAGCAATGCATGACGCAGCTATAAGCGCCATTCGCATGTTCTTCGCGCAGGATGCGGGCCATGTCGTCATCCGCATCGCGGGCATGGATGATCAGCGGTAAGCCACTTTCCCGCGCCGCGGCGATATGGATGCGCAGGGAGGTCTTTTGCACCTTGGCGCTCTCTGCGGTGTAGTGGTAGTCGAGGCCCGTCTCACCGATGCCGACCATCTTGGGGTGCTGGGTCAGGGCGAGAAGTTCGTCGACCGAAGCCATCGGCTCTTCCGCGGCAGACATCGGGTGGGTGCCTGCGGCGTAGAACACCGGCTCATGCGCCTCGGCGATGGCCCGCACGCTCGGCTCATTCTTTAGCCGGGTGCAGATGGTGACCATGCGCGTGACGCCAGCCTCCGCCGCGCGGGCGATGACGCGGGGCAGGTCTTCTTGCAGGCTCTCGAAATCGAGGTGGCAGTGGCTGTCGGTGATCTGGGGCGTGTCGGTCATGCTGTCCTTTCGGCTATCTTGGCGCCGTCTGGCCTATCTGCCGCAGGGTATCTAGGACCAGCGCGGCAGGGTCAAGGTTCACCGCCAGCCCGTGACGGGCGCGGTCGGATATCTGCTGCGCCGCGTCGGCCCATGCGCGCCCCTGTGCGGGGCTGGGCGAAAGGCGTTGCAGCACGGCAATCTCATCGGCGCAGGCGGGCTGCGCGGGCGGCGCACCGGTGGCCCCGGTGCGGGCCAGACGCACCAGCAGCAGGTCCAGCAGAGTAAAGAGCAGGTCGAGTTTCGCCTCCCCCCCGCGCTGTGCTGCGGCTTCGGCCAGTTTGATGGCGCGGCCCCGGTCAAGTTGCGGCAGCGAAGAGAGCAGCCCGACGAGATCGGCATAGGTTTTCACCCCGCCCATCAGCGACAGGCGCAGCGCCCCGCCGACCGACCCGCCGGAAAGCTCGGCCAGCGCGGCGGGATCGTCCTCGACTTCCACACCCGAGCCGTCCAGCGCCTCGGCCATCTGAGCCGCGTCGAGCGTGCCGAGGCGTAGGGTGCGGCAGCGCGAGCGGATGGTGGGCAAAAGGCTGGAGGGCTGGTGGCTGAGCAGCAGCAGAACGGCGCGCTCCGGCGGTTCCTCCAGCATCTTCAGCAGCGCGTTGGCGGCGTTGGGGTTCATCTCATCCGCGTCGTCGATGATGACCACGCGGCGGCCCCCATCGGTGGCGGACATCTGGAAGAAACCGTTCAGCGCGCGGATGTCATCGACGACGATCTGCTTGCGCATCTTCTTGGTGTCGGGGTTCAGCGTGCGGGTGACGGACTTCAGCCCCGCCTCGGCCCCGGCGGCGACGCGGCGGGCGACCGGGTGGTCGGGGTCGATCTCAAGCGTCTCGGCCGGGGGCAGGTCGAACATCCCGCCATCGGGGTCGGGGGTCGCCAGAAGAAACCGCGCGATGCGCCATGCCAGCGTCGCCTTGCCCACACCGCGCGGGCCGGTCAGCATCCATGCGTGATGCAATTTTCCGCTGTTGAAAGCGTCGAGAAAGGCAGCCTCGGCGGCGCTTTGGCCGATCAGTTTCGGCGTGTCGCGCGGGTGGCGGGCACCTTCCACACGGTCTGGCTGGGGGGCGTCGTCTGTCATGGCCTCGGTCTAGCATGTTTCGCCGCAGAGGGAAGCGGGCAGGGCGCGTGGATCAGCCCAAACGCGCGGTCACGCAGGCGGTCACCTCTTGAGCCACGCTGTCGATGTCGCGGCCCCCGTCGATCACATGGAAGCGGTCGCTGAACTCCTCGGCAAGGCTCAGAAAACCGGCGCGCATCTTGGCTTGGAGTTCCACGCCGAAATCCTCGAACCGCTCCTCTGCCGTCTGGCGCGAGAGGGCGCGTTCAAGGCCATGGGCCGGATCCATGTCGATCAAGAGGGTCAGGTCAGGCTCCACCCCGATCATCAGCGCGTGCAGGTCATCGACCATCTGCCGCAGATCGCCGCGCGACAGCCCCTGATACATCCGCGTGCTATCGGCAAATCGGTCGCAGATTACGACCTTCCCGGCGTCGAGCGCGGGGCGAATGGTGCGTTCAAGATGATCGCGGCGGGCGGCGGTGAAGAGCAGGATTTCCGTCTGCGCCGACCAGCGGTCGGGATCACCCTGCAAGACAAGCGCACGAATTTCCTCGGCCCCCGGGCTGCCGCCCGGTTCGCGGGTCAGCACCACGTCATGGCCCTGTGCCGTCAGATGATCCGCCAGAAGTCGCGCTTGGGTGGATTTGCCAGAGCCATCAATGCCTTCGAAAGTGACGAAGAGGCCCGGCGCGCGGGCCTTCTCTGCGCTGGTCACGAAGTTTCCGCTTCCACGGTGGGGGCCGCCTGCGGGCCTGCGTTGAGGCGGTTCATCAGATGCAGGGCGGCGGCGGTCATCTTGACCATGAACCCGCCCGGCGCGATGGAGGTTGAGGCCACCAGCGGCACGCGCATCGCGGGCAAATCGCCCCGGTCGACCACCAGTTCGCCCAATTCGTCCCCCTTGCTGATCGGCGCTTGGAACGGGCCGGTGTAGATCACCTCGGCCTCGATCTCATCCCCGCCGGTGACAGGCACCAGCATCGACAGATCGTCTTTCAGCTCAAGCCCGACCGATTGGGTCGTGCCAAGGGCCACGGGGGCTTCGGCAATGCGGGTGCCCGCTTCGCCCAGATCACGCTGCGTGAACTGGCGGAAGGCCCAGTTGACCACCGATTCAGCCTCCTGCGCGCGGGCGGCGGCGCTGTCGAGGCCGGAAAGCACAAAGATCACCCGGCGGTCGCCCTGTTTGGCCGAACCGACAAGCCCATAGCCCGCTTCATTGGTGTGCCCGGTTTTCAGGCCATCCGCGCCGATGCCCAGACCCAAAAGCGGGTTGCGGTTGGTCTTGTTCTGCGGCGCGCGGCCATCAAAGGCGAACTCCCGTTCGGCGAAAAGCGGGTAGAACTGCGGGAAATCGGTGATGATCCGGTTGGCCAGCAGCCCCAGATCGCGCACCGACATCAGATGCCCCGCCTGCGGCCAGCCATTGGAATTGGCGAAGGTGGAATTGGTCATCCCCATCTGCTGCGCGCGCTGTGTCATCAGCCGGGCAAAGCCGTATTCGGTGCCATCGGGGCTCAGCGCTTCGGCAATCACGGCGCTGGCGTCATTGCCCGACAGCACGATGATGCCGCGGATCAGGTCTTCGACCGAGACACGGTCGGTGGTGTCGAGGAACATGGTCGAGCCGCCATAGGACATGGCGTGCTCCGAGACGGGCAGTTTCTCAACCAAATCGAGCCCGCCGTTCTGCTTGCCACGCTCCACGGCCTCGAAGGCCATGTAGAGCGTCATCAGCTTGGACATGGAGGCGGGCGGCAGCGGCTCATCCGCGTTCTTGGCCAGCAGCACGGTGCCGGTGGTCTGGTCCAACACATAGGCGGCGGTGGCGCGGGTATCGAAAGCGGCGGCGGGCTGGAGCGTCAGCACCAGTGCCACGGCGGCGGCAAAAAGGCGGATCATAGGAAGCATTTCCTCCGGTTTGTCAGTTCGACACGGCGTAGGCGTCGGTAAAGCCCTCGGCCTTGACCTTCTTGAGAAGGGTATCGAGTTCGGATTTGCTGGTGGCGGGGCCGATCACCACGCGCCAGAAGGGTTTGTTATTGATCGCGCTTTGCTTGACGGTGGGCACCATGCCCGCGCCGCGCATCTGTTTGGCGGTGCGGGTGGCATTGGCCTCCACGCTGAAAATGCCCAGTTGCACGTAGGGTTTGGACAGTTTCGCACCAGCCGCCGGGCGCGCCGGTTTCGGGGCCGCGGGGGCGGGCGGTTTGGCCGCCGGTTTGGCGGTGGCAGTGGCAGCGGTGCTGGCCGTCGGCGCAGGGGCCAGCGCCGTGGCGGTAACAGGGGCGGGGCTGGCAAGAGTGGCTGCAGCGTCACCGCTATTCTCGGCCTCAAAGCTCTCTTCCGGGGCGGCGCTTTCCTCGCGGCGCAGGGCGGTCACGTTCAGCGGCGTCGGGGCGCCCGCCAGAATGCCAAGCGCGGCGGCGGCATCCGAAGAGATTTGCAGTTTGGGTCCGGGCAACTCCCGCTCGCGCCTGAACAGGGCACCGATGACGAATTTGCCGTTCGCCTCATTGCGCACGATCACGCGTTCAGGTTCGGTGACGTCCGGATGCGCCACCCAGACCCCGCCGAGCGAGGGGCGCCCGTCCCAAAGACCCTCATCCGTGGCTGAGAAAACCTCGGGCGCTTCGACATCACGCTCCACCAATTTGGTCGAGGTGCTGCGCGGCGCGCTGGCACCTTCGTTTGCACCGAAGGGGAGTTTGAAATCGCCACCCTCGCAACCGGCCAGCAAACCAACTGCCAGAATGCCCACGCCCAAGCCCGCCGCGCGGCTTTTCTTGATGCGCAACGGTTGATTGTCCCTGCTCATGCCCTTGATGTCCTTGCCTGCTGTCGTCGCGCGCCGCGACCCATGTCCCGCGAGAATGTCGCGCCGTTGGATCGGCACGCCCTGCGCCCCTCTGAAAGGGGCTTTGGCGCAGAGTAACCCGACCGGGCGGCGCTTGAAAAGACCGCGCAGGGCAGATCGGCGAATTTCCCCAAAGGGGTGCGGGGGGCTGGCCGCGAAAATGTGCGTTTGCCGAATCGATCCCGGCGCTCTAGGAGGAGCGTACTGCGGAGGAGTGGCAGAGTGGTCGAATGCACCGGTCTTGAAAACCGGCGTGCGTGAGAGCGTACCGTGGGTTCGAATCCCACCTCCTCCGCCAGCACACCCACCGCCCAGCCCCTCACATATAAAACCGCCGTGCCGTCCAGCGGGCGAGCGCTTCGACCGCGGACCAGAGCAGCAGCGACAGCGCCGCGAGCACGATCAGGGCCGCGAACATGAGCGCGGTTTGGCCGCGGCCATTGGCCATCAGCATCAGATGCCCCAGCCCGCGGGAGGAGCCGACCCATTCGCCGATCAGTACCGCGAGGGGGCCATAGACCACCGCCAGACGCAGGCCCGAGATCAGGCCGGGCACGGCGTGGGGCAGGCGCAGCAGCAGTGTTTCGCGCCAGCGGTTGGCGCCGGAAAGATGCGCCAGATCGCGCAGGCCCGGGGGCAGCGCCATTAGCCGGTCGAAGAGGGCCGAGGCGATGGGAAAATAGGTGACCAGCGCGATGGTCACGATCTTGGAGGGCATCCCGTAGCCAAGCCAAAGGGTGATGACCGGGGCGAGGGCGAAGACAGGCACGGCCTGAGCCACCACCAGCATCGGGCGCAGCAGCCAGCGCGCGCGGCGCGAGAGCGTCAGCAACAGCGCCGTTTCGATGCCGAGGAAAATGCCCAAACTCAAGCCCAGCGCAAGATTGCCCGCCGACCACAGCGCATTCTGCCAGAGCAGCGCGGCATTCCCGCCCAGCGCTTGCAAGACAAGCCAAGGCCCCGGCAGGATGAAACGCGGCACGCCGCTGAGGGTGACGACAAGCTGCCAGATCGCGACGGCGAGGGCGAAGCAGACCATGCCACGCCATAATTTATGCAACGTAGATACCATCAGGCGACCTGCGCGGGCGAGGCCAGCCCCATGCGGCGCAGCAGATCGGCTTGAGCGGCGAGGGTCTCGGGGGCGTCGATCCGGCGCGGCGGCGGCGCTTTGGGCAGGGGGCAGGGGGCGACCCCATGGCGGCTCACGATCCAAGCGTGATCGGCGAGCCTTAGGGCCTCAGCCGGGTCATGGGTGATCAGCAGAACGGTTCGCCCGCAAAGCAGCCGCGCCACTAGATCCTGCATTTTAAGGCGGGTCACCACATCGAGGGCCGAGAACGGTTCGTCCAGCAAGACCACGGGGCGGTCTTCGTAAAGCGTGCGGGCAAGGGTGACGCGCTGGCGCTGACCGGCGGAAAGCTGGGCAGGTTTGCGGCGCAGCTCCGCACGAAGCCCGACCTCGGCCAAAAGTGCTGCGGCGCGGTCAGGGTCCGTCCGTTCTCCGCGCAGCCGGGCGGGGATGGTGACATTCTCAACCGCATTCGCCCAAGGCAGCAGTTGATCGTCCTGCGCCATCATCGCAACACGTGGGGCGATGGGACGGTCGTCATCCGTAGCAATACGGCCCTCCAGCCGGGCCACAGTGGGCAGACCCGCAAGCAGACGCAGCAGCGAAGTTTTCCCCACACCCGAGGGGCCGAGCAAGACGTTCCATTGCCCGGCCTTGAGGGTAAGATCAAAATGGTCGATCAAGGGGCCAGCGGCGCCGTGAAGCGCGCCCGATAGATGCACCGTAGGGGCGGTCATGCTGCCGCGGGCGACAGCGCCATGTCCCAAAAGCCGACCTCAAGCGCTGTGGCCGTGTTGAAACGCTCTTGCAAGGTCTTGGTCCGTGGCAGGGTTTGCCAGTTTGCACCCAGACGCCGCTCTAGCCCCCCGTCGATCAGCGCGCCGACATCGCGGCACAATGCTTGATACTCCTCGCCGCCATAGACCGAGCACCAATCGGCATAGGGGCCGTCATTGCCCCGCAGGGCCAACCCGATCTCACCATAGCCCAGAACGCAGGGGGCGAGGGCGGCCATCAGGTCAAGGAAGTCCCCGGAATAGCCCGCCTCCAAAACATAGCGCGTATAGGCGAGGTTGCCGGGAGCCTCTGCCGTGGCCTCAAGCGAGGTGCGGTCGATGCCATGGCCTGCGCAGGTTTCCAAGTGGAGGGGCATCTCCACATGCACGAGCGCATGGACCGTGGCACTCGCGGCGGCCATTTCATCCAGCGTTTCCGCCTTGGCCGCAGCAAGAGCCCAAGCGCGGGCGAAGTGAATCAGGAAAACATAGTCCTGCCGCAGGTAATGCAGATAGCTGGCCTGTGGCAGACTGCCGTCGCCCAGCTGTTCGACAAAGTCATGGCGGGTATAGGCCCGCCATGTCTCTCCGGCACCATCGCGCCAAGCGGCGAAGGCCTTGCCGTAATCGGGCGCCGTCATGGTTTCGCCTGCGCTGTGACGTCGACCACTAGATCGGCGGCGGGGATCACGGCGTCCACCACGCCGCTTTCCTGCATGAAGGTCTCGAACCGGTCATAGCGCCCGTGGTCCACCGCGGCGGGGCGGGTGGCGAAACGGGGCCAAGTGTCTTCCCATGCGCGGGTGTTCAACTCGTTGCGCAGCTCGGCGTCGGAGGCAAAGAAGACCTCTCCGCTGGTGGCCGGATCATTCACGATATCGGCGGCGGCCCGTTCGGTGGCACGCAGGAAGCGGGCGATCATGTCGCGGTCCATCTCTTCGGCATGGGCGACGTAGATCAACTCGTCATAGGCGGGCACGCCCTCGGCTTCGGGGTAAAAGCAACGGCCCTCATGGCCTTCGATTTGCATCTGGTTCAGCTCGAAATTGCGGAACGCGCCGATCACCCCGTCGACTTGGCCCGACATTAGCGCGGGCGAGATCGACCAACCGATGTTGATTTGCTCGACCTCGGCAGGCGCCACGCCATTGTGGCTCAGCATCGCATTCAGCAGCATCTCTTGCACGCCCGCCACGGCGAAACCCACCTTTCGGCCCTTCAGGTCCGCCATCTCCTGCACCGGCCCGTCGGCGCGGACGACGAGGCAGGTGAGAGGGGTTTCGACCAGCGTGCCCACGCGACGCAGGTCCAAGCCCTCGCGCTGGGCGAGATGCAGTTCCGGCTGGTAAGAGACCGCAAGATCGACCCGGCCCGCCGCCACCATGCGCGGCGGCTCATTCGGGTCGGCGGGAGAGACGAGTTCGACCTCTAGCCCCGCATCGGTGAAATAGCCCTTTTCCTGCGCCAGAATGATCGGCCCGTGGTCAGGGTTCACGAACCAGTCGAGCATGACGGTCATCTTGTCTTGGGCCAAGGCGGGGGCCGCGATCAGCGTCAGGGCAAGGGGGGCGAGGATGTTTTTCACGAAGGGTCTCCAGTATATCGTTTATGCGGGAAGAGGGTCAGGCGCCCGGGAGGGCGAGCAGGGCGATCTCGCCCGGCCAGCGGGGGCGGAGGGTTTTGGCCGCGTGATGCGCGCGCAGGCCGGTGCGGCAGGCGAGCACGATGCGCGGTGCATCGGCTGGCAACGGCAGGTCCGGCAGCGCCTCGGGCGGGACATGACGCGCTTGGGCTGAGAAAGGCGCGGGCGCTTCGGCGCGCAGGTCGATGACCATATCGCGCGGGGCGATCTGGCTTTCGGCGATGAAACCTGCGGCGCGCGCAGGTTCGGGCGCGCTGTCGAAACGAAAGCCCGACATGCGCCATTGCGCGGCGTCCCAGATCATGAGTTGCCCCAGCGGGGAGGGCGCGAGACCCAGCAGGACCGAGAGCGCCATCTGCGCCTGTGCCGCGCCGATCATCCCGACCACGGGCCCCAAGACGCCCGCCGTGTCACAGGTCGCTGCTGTCTGCGGCAGGTCAGGGAAAACAGCGCGCAGCGAGGGGGCACCCCCGCAGAAACCGCCGACATAGCCGGAAAGCCCAAGGGCCGAGGCTGAAATCAGCGGTTTGCCCTGCGCCCGGGCTTCGTCCGACAGGGTCAGGCTGGCGGCGAAAGTGTCGGCGCAGTCGAGGGCGATATCGCAGTCCGCCAGCAGGGCGGGCGCATTGGCGGGGGTGAGCCATTCGGCACGCGGGGCAAGCGTCACCTCGGGGTTCAGCGCCGCCATCGCCTCGGCGGCAGCACGGACCTTGGGCCTGCCGATATCGTCCATCCGGTAGAGCGGTTGGCGGTGCAGATTGCTCAAGGCCACCTGATCGCCGTCCACCAATGTGATCCGCCCGACACCGGCCCCGACGAGATATTGCAGCACGGGCACCGCCAGCGCTCCGGCCCCGACGACCAGCACATGCGCCGCCGTGAGCCGCGCTTGCCCCTCGGCACCGACCTGCGGCAGAACCGTCTGGCGGGCGTAGCGGCTCATGCCGTCACCTCAAGCCATTCGCGCATCCGCGCTTCGGGGTCTGCGTTCAGCGTGATATCCGTGACCGCCGCCACCGTATCGGCCCCGGCGGCAAAGGCCCCCGGCGCGCGGGCGACAGACATGCCGCCAATGGCGCAAAGCGGGATATCCCCGATCCGCGCCTTCCATTCCGTCAGCCGGTCGAGCCCCTGTTCGGTCCATTTCATCTTTTTCAGAATGGTCGGATAGACGGGGCCCAGGGCGATGTAATCAGGGGCGAGGGCCAGCGCGCGGTCAAGCTCGGCATGGTCATGGGTCGACAGGCCCAGCTTCAGCCCGGCGGCGCGGATCGCGGGGATGTCGGCACTGTCCAAATCCTCTTGCCCCAGATGCAGCCAATCGGCCCCCAGTTCAATCGCCAGTTGCCAATGGTCATTCACTACCAGCAGCGCGCCGTGCTGGCGGCAGAGGTCGAGCGCGGTGGTGATCTCGGCGCGCAGCACCTCTTCCGGCGCGTCCTTGATGCGCAGTTGCACCAGCTTCACACCCAAGGGCACGGCCCGCGCGACCCATGCGGCACTATCGAAGACGGGGTAGAAACGCGGCAAGCTCATAGCCAAGCCTTTCCGATGACGGGGGTGGAGGGCACGGCCATGTCGCGCTGGCCCATGGGGCCGGAAGCGGCTGCAAGCGCGCCCGCGCGGCAGGCCAGCGCAAAGGCTTCGGCCATGGCGGCGGGGTCGCGGGCCTCGGCCACGGCGGTGTTCAAAAGCACCGCGTCGAACCCCATCTCCAGCGCTTGCGCGGCATGGCTGGGCAGGCCGAGGCCCGCGTCGATCACCATGGCCACATCGGGAAATGCTGCCCGCAGACTGCGCAGCCCGTGCAGGTTGTTCAGCCCCAGCCCCGAGCCGATCGGCGCACCCCAAGGCATCAGCACCCGGCAGCCTGCATCGACCAGCCGCGCGGCCAGCACCTGATCCTCGGTGGTATAGGGGAAGACCTCGAACCCATCGGCGCAGAGCGCCTCGGCAGCCTCGACCAGCCCGAAGGGGTCAGGTTGCAAGGTGTCGGCATGGCCGATGACCTCCAGCTTGATCCAATTGGTGCCAAAATACTCCCGCGCCATCTGCGCCGTGGTGATCGCCTCGCGCGCCGAATGGCAGCCGGCGGTGTTGGGCAGCAGATGCACGCCCAAGCCGCGCACCATGTCCCAAAACGCCTGTCCCGCGCCTTGCTCGCGGCGCAGCGAAACCGTGGCGACCGGCGCGGCGCTTTGGCGAAAGGCGGCCTCCATCACTGCGGGCGAGGGGTAGCGCGCGGTGCCCAGCATCAGCGGCAGGGGCAGGGCGGTGCCGTAAAAATCGCGCATCGCTCAGCCCCCCTGCATGGCGCTGAGCACTTCGAGCCGGTCGCCGTCGCTCAGCATGGTCTCGCCCCGCGCGCCTGCGGGAACGAAACTGCCGTTGAGGGCGGTGGCGACTTTCGCTTCGCCCCAGCCCAGTTCTGCCAATGCCGCGTCAAGCTGCGCGGCGGTGACCTCTCGCGTCTCGCCGTTCACTTCAATCTTCACGGAATAAATCCCCCGTTATCGCTGTTGCCAGAAAGCCCGCAGCCTGTTCGGCCAAGGCGGGCGCCATGAGAAAGCCGTGCCGGAACAATCCGTTCAGATGCAGCACCGCCCCGCGCTGCACGATGCCGGGCAGATTGTCGGCGAAGGCCGGGCGCAGGTCGGCGCCCATCTCGATGATCTCGCCCTCGGCAAAGCGCGGGTCGAGCGCATAGGCGGCTGAGAGCAGTTCCAGCGCCGAGCGGGCGGTCATGCCGCTGCGGCTGGCGCTTTCGATCTGGGTCGCGCCCAGCATGTAGATGCCTTGCCCGCGCGGTACGACGTAGAGCGGGTGGCGCGGGTGTAGCAGGCGGATCGGGCGGGTGAGGGTGATCTCGGGCGCGCGCAGCAGGATCATCTCCCCGCGCACGGCACGCAGACCGGGCAGAGCGTCGCAGGCCACCATGCCGCGGCAGTCGATCACCGGGCCTGTGACCTCCGAAGGGGTGAGGGCCGTGGTCTCGACCTTTACCCCTTGGGCGATAAGGGTTTGGGATAGATCATGCAGCGCTTGGCGCGGGTTCAGATGCGCCTCCTCGGCAAAGAACAACCCGCGGCGATGGCGCCCGGCGAGGTCCGGCTCGCAGGTCGCGATGGCTTCGGCGTCGCAGTCGCTGTGGCCCTCGGTGCGGGCGGCAAAACGCTGCAATTCCGCGCGGTCCCGCTCGGGGGCGAGGACCAGCGTGCCCCTATGGGTGACCTCCGTGACCTCCCCCCATAGCGTCGCAGCACGCCGCCCGTGGGTCACCACCGCAGGCTCGCTCAGCGCGCCTTCGCAAAAGGGGGCGAGCATGCCGCCCGCCCACCACGAACAGCCGTGCGGCCCGGGCGGGCCTTTGCGGTCAACGAGCCGGGGCCGCAGCCCCTGCGCCAGACAGGCCCGCGCGGCCCAGAGCCCTGCCACGCCCGCGCCGATGATGGTGACATCATTCATGGGGCCAAACGCCGTGGAAATGATGCACCGGCCCGTGGCCATGGCCGATGTTGAGGGCGTCCGCCGCGGCAATGGCGCGTTGCAGATAGCTATGGGCGGCCTCCACCGCCCCCGGCAGAGGCTGGCCCCGCGCCAGACCGGCGGCAATGGCGGCAGAGAGCGTGCAGCCGGTGCCATGGGTGTTCGCCGTCTGCTGGCGGGGCGCGGAAAGGCGCAGGGTCTCGGCCTCGGAAATCAGCAGGTCGACGCAGGTTTCGCCCTTGCCATGGCCGCCCTTCATCAGCACCGCGCGGGGGCCGAGCGACAGCAGCGCGCGGCCCTGCGCGAGCATGGTGGCCTCGTCGGTGGCTTCTTCTGTGTCCAGCAGCCGTGCGGCCTCGGGCAGGTTCGGCGTCAGCACATGGGCGCGGGGCAGCATCCGGTCGCGCAGGGTTTTGACCGCTTCGGCAGAGAGCAGCGCATCGCCGGATTTCGCCACCATCACCGGGTCGAGCACAACGGGTGCGGGGCAGTCGGCCAGCCCCTCGGCCACGGCGGAGATCGTGGCCGGGTCGCCCAACATGCCAATCTTGACCGCGCCGATGGCCAGATCGTCAAAGACCGCCGCCATCTGCGCGCGGATCATCGCAGGCGCGATCATGGCGACCGCGGTGACGGCGCGGGTGTTCTGCGCGGTGACGGCGGTGAGCACGCTGGCCCCATAGACGCCGAGCGCGCTAAAGGTCTTGAGATCGGCTTGAATCCCCGCCCCGCCGCCGCTGTCGGAGCCCGCGATTGTCAGTGCTTGAAACGCCATTCGGCCCCCATTCGTTAGATGGGCCAAGGGCATGGAGATACGGGGTAAACGACCGCCCGGATGGGGCTGATGCTTGCTTCCGTTCCCTACGCCGGTACGACCCGGATCAGGTTCGATGGGTCGGTTTTCACCTCTCAGCCCTGCGGCACCCCAACGGATTTCCGGCAGGCTAGCGAGGGGCGTTCATAGGGTCAACAGGGGATCGGTTAATTATTGCGTTTCGTTTTATATCAGTTAGTTGCGGTGCGCACCTCATGCATTGCATGAGGAATCGTTAATGAAAATCCCGCGATTTGGGGATCACCTTGGCATCACGCGGGTGGCCGTGCATGGCCACCTGACCGGGCAGCGGATGGGTCGGGTGATCGCCCGGCGTCGTGATGCCGGGCATCGGCGCGTCCGACAGCGCCGCCAGCCGGTCGGAGCGGTTTTCGAGCCGCTCGGCCACCACATGGATCACCCGCCCGTCGGTCTGCACGCGCCCCTCCACGACCAGAAGCCGCGACGACATGATCGTGGGGCGGTAGAGCTTGAACATGTTTGGCCAGATCACGAGGTTGGCGACGCCAAACTCATCCTCCAGCGTGATGAAGCACACCCCCTTGGCGCTGCCGGGTTTCTGGCGCACCAGCACCAGCCCCGCCAGCTTCACCCGCCGCCCGTGGCCCATGCGCGAAAGGTCTCGCGCCGAGGCGAACCCCTGCGCCGCAAGGCTCCCGCGGTAGAAGGACATCGGATGCGCCTTCAGCGACAGGCGCATCGTCTGATAGTCGGCCACGACCTGTTCCGCCTTTGGCATCACCGGCAGATGCACCTCCGGTTCCGGGCCGCGGGCCGAAGCCTCGGCATGGTCGAAGATCGGCAAGGCGGGCGCGTCGCGCAGCCCTTGGGCCTGCCAGAGCGCTTGGCGCCGATCGATCCCCATGCTGCGCATCGTATCGGCGGCGGCGAGCTGGCGGATCGCCTTGGCATCGAGACCGCGCGGGACTTGAGATCTTCGACATCGGCGTAAGGCGCGTCGCGCCGGTCCATGATCCGCGCGCCGGCCTTTTCCTGCAGCCCGTCGACCATGCGCAGCCCCAGCCGCAGGGCGAAACCGTCCCCACGAGGCTCCAGCGTGCAGTTCCAGTCCGAGAGGTTCACATCCACATCGCGCACCTCGACCTGATGTTCACGCGCATCGCGCACGATCTGCGCCGGCGCGTAAAACCCCATCGGCTGGGAGTTCAAGAGCGCGCAGGCAAAGGCCGCCGGGTAGTGGCATTTCATCCATGACGAGACATAGACCAGCTTGGCGAAACTCGCCGCATGGCTTTCGGGGAAACCGTATTCGCCAAAGCCCTTGATCTGGTCGAAACAGCGCTGCGCGAAGACCGGATCGTAGCCGCGTTTGGTCATGCGGCCCACCATCTTGTCCTGCAGCTTCTCAATCGTCCCGCGCGAGCGGAAGGTGGCCATGGCCTTGCGCAGCTCATTGGCCTCGGCGGGCGAGAAGCGCGCCGCGTCGATGGAGATCTTCATCGCCTGTTCCTGAAAGATCGGCACGCCCAAAGTCCGGCTGAGGATGCTGAACAACTCGTCCTGCGGATAGGCCGGGCCGGGGGCGGGGTAGACGACGCTCTCGAGCCCCTGACGGCGGCGCAGGTAGGGGTGGACCATGTCGCCTTGGATCGGGCCGGGGCGGACGATGGCGACCTCGATCACCAGATCGTAGAAGACGCGGGGCCGCAGTTTCGGCAGCATCGCCATCTGCGCCCGGCTTTCGACCTGAAACACGCCAAGGCTGTCGCCCCGGCAGAGCATGTCGTAGGTGGGCCGCCCGGTGGCGTCGTCCTCGTGATCTTCCACCGGCACCGTGGCCAGTTCCAGCGGGCGGTCGTAATGCGCCTCGATCAGGTCGAAGCATTTGGCGATGCAGGTGAGCATGCCGAGCGCGAGGATATCGACCTTGAAGATCTGCAAGGCGTCGATGTCGTCCTTGTCCCACTCGATGAAACTGCGCTCGGGCATGGCGCCGTTGCCGATGGGCACGATCTCGGTCAGGGGGCGTTCGGTCAGGATGAAGCCGCCGACGTGCTGGCTCAGGTGCCGTGGCATGCCGATCATCTGGGAGGCGAGCTTCAGCACCATGCGCAGGTAGGGGTCCGAGAGGTCCAGTCCGGCCTCGCGGGCGCGGGCGTCGTCCATCTCACCCTCGAAACTGCCCCAGACGGTGCCGGCGAGTTTCGAGGTCACGTCTTCGGAAATCCCCATCGCCTTGCCGACCTCGCGAATGGCCGAGCGCGGGCGGTAGTGGATCACCGTGGCGCAGAGCCCGGCGCGGTGGCGGCCGTATTTGCCGTACATGTACTGGATGACTTCCTCGCGCCGCTCATGCTCGAAATCGACGTCGATGTCGGGCGGCTCGTCGCGTTCCTCGCTGAGGAACCGCTCGAAGAGCAGGTCATGCACCGCCGGGTCGACCGAGGTGATGCCGAGACAAAAACAGACGGCGGAATTGGCCGCCGAGCCGCGCCCCTGGCAGAGGATCGGCGGCTCGGCCTCCTCGCGGGCGAAGCGGACGATGTCGTAGATGGTCAGGAAATAACGCGCGATCTTCTTGGAGGAGATCAGGGCGAATTCCTTCTCGATGGTCTTTTTCACCGCTTCGGGCACGCCTTCGGGGTAGCGCCGGGCCGCGCCCTCCCATGTCAGGCGGGCCAGTTCCTCCATCGGGCTGCGGCCCTCGGGGACGATCTCATGCGGGTATTCATAGGCCAGATCGGTGAGGCGGAAGGTGATCTTATCCGCCAGCTTGCGGGTCTCGGCGATGGCATGGGGCCAGTCGGCGAAGAGGCGGATCATCGCCGCGGGGGATTTCAGGTGTCGCTCGGCATTGGCGGCCAGCAGATAGCCTGCCTTGGGCACGATCACGCCTTCGCGGATCGCCACCATCACGTCCTGCAAGGGCCGCCGGTGGCGGGCGTGGTAGAGCACGTCGTTGGTGGCAAGCAGCCTCAGCCCATGGGCGCGGGCCAGCGCATCCAGCCGGTTGATCCGCGCGCGATCATCGCCCCGGTAGAGGAAACTCGCGCCGATATGGCGCATCCCCGGCAGCGCCTTCAGCAGCCGCGGCAGGCCCGCGGCGAAGAGGTCGAGGTTCTCGGGCGGCATGACGATGAGGTGCAGCCCTTCGGCATGGCCTTGCAGCATTTCTAACGTCAGATGGGTCTCGCCCTTTTGCTGCCATTCGCCGTCGACCGATTGCATCTTGCCCGCCGAGAGCAGCGTCGAGAGCCGCGCATAGGCGGCGCGGTCCTGCGGGTAGGCGAGGATCTCGGTCCCGCAGAGCAGCACCAGACGCGCGCCGATCAGGGGGCGGATATGGGCCTTTTCCGCCTCCACATGCAGCCGCACCACGCCCGCCAGCGTGTTGTGATCCGCGATGCCGAGGCTGTCGTAGCCGTGGTGATGCGCCGTCTCGACCAGATCGACGGCGTCCGAGGCGGCGCGCAGGAAGGAAAAACAACTGGCCAGCCCGAACTCGACGTAGTCCGCTCGCGGTGGGGCGCTGAGCCCGTCCTCGCCCAAGGTGCGGCGCTTATGTCCCTCTTGCTGCGGCATCAGGCGAACATCCCGTGCAGGAACCAGCGCGGCTCGGCCCCGCGGCCGTCGTGGATCACGCCTTCGCGGTAGAGCCAGAAGCGCTGGCCGCCCGCCACCTCCACCTTGTAATAATCGCGCAGACGGGTGCCGGGGCGGTCGCGCCACCATTCCGGCGCGATGCGCTCGGGCCCGGCGTGGCGGGTGGTCTTGTAGGTGACGCGGCGCCAGTTGAACTGCGAGGGCGGGCCTTCGGGCACGGCGTAGATCACGCGCACCTCCTCGGGCGGAGTGAGCAGGCGCAGCGGGCGCTCGCGCAGCAGCAATGGCGCGGCGGTGGGGTTGGTCTGGAGGGCCGGGGCGCGTTCTTCCACCGCCTCGGGCTTGTGGGTCTCGCGCCACTGCGGCCAGCTCACCTTTTCGGGGCCGAGCTTGGCGACCAGACGGTCCAAGAGCCCGGCCACGTCCGCCGAAGGGTCGCGCTTGCCGTCGAGGTGGTCCTGCATCAGCGGCAGCGGCTCGCTCGCCAGCGCCTCCAGCGTCATGAGGTCGAAGCCAAAGCCGCTGTCGATGTTCTCGAGCTTGCCGTCGAAAAGGCGGCGCAGATGGGCGGCGTCCCGGCTGGCGCGGGCGGTGGCTGTGTCGAGGCCGCGCCAGTCGCCGTCGATGCGGTAGACCGTCAGCCGCAGCCGCCGCGCACCCAGTTCCGCCCGGGCCAGTTGCGCGCAGAGGTCCTCGACCAGCGCGGGCAGATGCGGGGCGGGGTCGAGCACCGGCTCAGCCAGGCGGCTGCGGGCCATGAAGTGACGGTGGTCGGGCGGGGCGTTCAGCGGGTCGGCGGCCTTGCCGAGCGCTTTGTCGAGCAGGATCAGCGGGTTGCGCTCGGGCTTCAGGCTGGCGAAGCGGCGCATCAGTGCGGCGCGGGGCAGATCGCTCAGCGCGCCGATGGTCTTGAGGCCGAGCCGGTCCAGCAGCCGCGTGGTCTGCGTATCCAGCCGCAGGGCGGCGACGGGCAGGGGGGCGAGGGCGGCGCCCACGTCCTCGGCCCCGCAGATCTGCGCGCCGGAGCCGAAACGCGCCAGCGCCTGCGCGGCCCCGGGGGTGGGGGCCATGGCGCAGCGCGCGGTCAGCCCCTGCAGCGCGAAGCGGCTGCGGATGTCGCGCAGCATCGCCGCCTCGCCGCCAAACAGATGCGTGCAGCCAGTCACATCGAGCAGCAGACCGTGATCGACGTCCCGCGCCGTCCAGGGGCACCAGCGCCGCGCCCAATGCACCAGCCGTTTGACCAGCGCGGCGTCGCCCTCCAGATCGGCAGGCTCGACATGCAGATCGGGATGGATCGCCTGCACGTCGACCACCCGCGCGCCCGTCTCGATGCCGCGGGCGCGGGCGGCGGCGCTCAGCCCATGGACCACCGGCCCGTGCGTCCCGTCGCACGACAGGACCACCGGCACCTCATCCCCCGGAACGCTGCGGTATTGGCTGATCACCCGGCGCCAGCGCTCCATCGTCAGATCGGGGAACCAGACGGAGACGATCCGCGGCGCGGGGGCTGTGGCGTTTGTCGGGCTCATGATCGGCCACCCAACGCCCCGGCGCATGGCCGCGCGCGCGAAACAGCTCCAGATCCCAGCGGGCCGCGCCCGGGGCCTGCGGATCGTCGGGATGCGCCTGTGCGGGCAGGGAGGCGATGCGCCAGCGCATCCGCGCCGCGCTCAGGCCCCCGGGGTCGCCGCTGCGGATGAGGTAGAGCGGCACGCCCGAAGCCTCGGCCCGCAGCGACAGCCGTTTGGTGGCGGTGAAATCCAGCACCTCCGGCCCGCCATGCACCTCCCCCACCACGGCTGAAAGCCCCGCGCAGGCCGCGCCTTCCTCCATCGTCCAAAGCACGTCGCGCGGGTGGCTGGCGGTGACCAGAAGCACCGGCTGCTCCAGCCCGAAGGCTGCAAGGCTCGGCGTATAGGGCGCGCCGTTCTCGCGCCGCGACAGGAAGTCCTGCACCCAAAGCACCGGCCCCTTGCCGCGCGGCAAGAGCGACAGGACGAAGCCACTGGCCGAAGCACTGGCGAAGGCCTGCGGAAAGACATCCGTCAGCGGCGCATGGGTGGCCAGAACCCCCGGTTCGGGCGGTGTCGACGGCCGTCGCCGTGGCAGGGTAAGGACCTGCCCATATGTAGAATCGGTTGTCATGCACGACTCCATATGTTCATATTTTGTTCTATTCATAAACGATGAACTGCGCTGCTGTCAAAGATTTGAGCGGCGCCGCGAAGCCCTTGCCGGGGCGCGGAAAAACCGCATCTACTGGGCTCAAGGGCGGCGACAGGAGGCGAAAATGTGCAATCTCTACTCCCTCACCAAAGGGCAGGACGCGATCCGCGGCTGGTTCGACGGGATCGAGGACAATGCAGGCAATCTGCCGCCCATGCCTGGCATCTACCCCGATTACCCCGCCCCGGTAGTGCGCCACGGCGACACCGGCCCGGTGCTTGAGATGATGCGGTGGGGGATGCCGTCCCCGGCCTTTGCGCTCAAGGGCAAGAAGACTGACCGCGGCGTCACCAACATCCGCAACATCGCCTCACCGCATTGGCGGCGCTGGCTGGTGCGGGAGCATCGCTGCGTCGTGCCCTTCACCGCCTTTTCCGAGCCGCTGAACCGCCCCGGCGAACGCTCGCGCCCGGTCTGGTTCGCGCTTGGCGAGGACCGCCCGCTGGCCTTCTTCGCCGGGGTCTGGACGCAGTGGACCTCCGTGCGAAAACTGAAGGACGGGGAGACTACCGACAACCTCTATGGCTTCCTGACGACCGAGCCCAATGCCGAGGTCGGTGCCGTGCACCCCAAGGCGATGCCGGTGATCCTGACCACGCCCGATGAGGTGCTGACGTGGCTCAGCGCCGAGACCGCCGACCTGCCAAGGCTGCAACGTCCGCTGCCCGACGGCGCCCTTCAGGTCATTGACCCCGAGGATTAAGCCGCCTCGGCCATCATCCGCGCCGCCATCGCGAGGTCGGAGCGGAACTGCGCCTCGGCCTCCTCGCGCGCCGCGGGGTCGGGGACGCGCAAGAGGTAGGAGGGGTGCAGGGTGATCAACACCGGAATGCCCTCCGGCCCCGCCTCTATCGTGCCGCGGCGTTTCAAGATGCCCGCGCCCTTGCCGGTCAGGCTCTGCGCCGCGGTGGCGCCCATGGCGAGGATGAGTTTCGGCTGCACCTGCGCCACCTCGGCGTTCATCCACCAGCGGCACTGGTCGATCTCCGGCGTCTCGGGGCGCTGATGGATGCGGCGTTTGCCGCGGGCGGTGAATTTGAAGTGTTTAACCGCATTGGTGACGAAGGCGGCGTCTCGGTCGAGGCCCGCTTCCCCGGCAATGCGGTCGAACATCTGCCCCGCCGGTCCGACGAAGGGGCGGCCCGCGAGGTCTTCTTGATCGCCGGGCTGTTCGCCCACAACCATCAGATCGGCATCTCGTGGCCCTTCGCCCGGCACGGCCTGCGTGGCGTGGCAATGCAGCGGGCAGCGGGTGCAGGCGCGGATCGCGGACGGAAGCTCTTCGGCCGGGCCGTCCCAAGCGGAATCAAAGGCCGAAAGCTGCGCCTGCACCCGGTCCATCCGCGCCGGCGGCAGGGTCGGGGCGGCTTCGGCCATGGCGCGGGCGCGGGCCGGGGCCTCGGCGATCATCTGGGGGATGAAAGCGGCCTCAGGCATGTTCTTCCAGTATTTCTTGGGCATCTCCGATTGCATCGCCTTCACCATCAGGCGGGCGGGATTGAAGATGTTCTGGAAGTAGGTGATCCACAACTGCTCGCCCGCGTCCTCGGGCAGGTCGGGCTTGGTGTGGCCTTCCTGAAAGCTGAGCTTGCCGCCCTCGAAGATAGCCGAGACATCGGGCGTGAGAATGCGCCAGTCCATGTCGGAAAACCGCCGCACGAAGAAATCCGCCGTAGGCTCCACCGTGTGATGCGTGGGCTCGAACCATGCGGCGAAGCTGCGGCGCGGGGCGTTCGGATCACCGATCTCGCGGAAGCGGACGAAGGCTTTCATCTTGTGCTGGCAGCGGCGGACGTTCTTCTCCATCCCCCGCAAGACGGCGAGGTCGGCATCGCCGCGGTCTGACATCAGATGCGGCGCGTCCTTCAGGCGCCAGAGGAAGGCATAAAGCCGCGCGAAACGTTCCGGGTCGCTGTGCCAGACCGCCGTCTCGGCCATCGACACGAAGCTGCGCGGCACTGCGGTGCGGCCCGAGGCGGCCGGTGCGGCCTCCGCGCCGAAAAGGTCAGGCGCGGCGGCATGATCGCCCCAGAGGATCTGCTCGGGCGGCACGCCCGCGGCCAGAAAGCCACGCGCCGCCTCGCGCCATGCCTTGGCGGTGCCGATGGGGGGCAGGGAGACGCGGTGCATCAGAACAGGGTCAATTGCTCAGGCGGCGGCGCGAAACGCGCGCGCAGGTTGGCGCTGTCGGTGAGGCCGCCGGGGGTCCAGCCCCCCGCGGTGACGAAGGCGCGGGCCTTTTTCATCGAGGCGCCCATGCGGGTCAGGTCTTCGTAGCGCAACGCGCGATGGCGACGCGCAGCGAGGATGCGGTTTACCGTCTTCACTCCGAACCCCGGCACCCGCAGCAGCATCTCGCGGCTGGCGCGGTTGACGTCGAGCGGGAAGTGCTCGCGGTGCACCAACGCCCAGGCAAGCTTGGGGTCGATCTCCAGATCGAGGTTGCCGTCGCGGGTGACGGAGGTGATCTCGTCCAGTTGGAAGTCGTAGAACCGCAGCAGCCAGTCGGCCTGATAAAGCCGGTGCTCACGTTGCAGAGGCGGGCGGATCAGCGGCAGTTTCGACGAACTGTCGGGGATGGGCGAGAAGGCGGAGTAATAGACCCGCTTCAGCTTGTAGCTGGAATAGAGCCGCGTCGATTGCCCCAGCACGGTGGCGTCGTTCGACCCATCCGCGCCGATGATCATCTGCGTCGACTGGCCCGCGGGCGCAAAGCGCGGCGGGCGTTTGCCGGAGAAGGACTTCTCCTTGCTCGCCTCCTTAGTCATGCGCACGTTCGCCATGGCGCGGCGGATCTGCTCGGGCTTTTTCTCGGGCGCATATTGCTGCACCGCCGTGTCGGTGGGCAGCTCCACGTTGATCGACAGACGGTCCGCCAGACGACCCGCTTCCTCGATCAACTCGGGCGAGGCGTCGGGGATCGCCTTGAGGTGGATGTAGCCGCGGAAGTTCTCCTCGTGGCGCAGCTTGCGGGCGATCTGCACCATGTCGGACATCGTGGCATCGGGTGAGCGGATCACGCCCGAGGACAGGAACAGCCCCTCGATATAATTGCGGCGGTAGAACTCGATGGTGAGTTTTACCACCTCGTCCACGCTGAAGCGCGCGCGCTCCACGTTCGAGGAGACGCGGTTGATGCAATAGCTGCAATCGTAGATGCAGAAATTCGTCATCAGGATCTTGAGCAGGCTGATGCACCGCCCGTCCGGGGCATAGGCGTGGCAGATGCCGCTGCCTTCGTTGGAGCCCAGACCCTTGCCATCGCGCGAGTCGCGCTTGGTGGAGCCCGAGGAGGCGCAGGAGGCGTCGTATTTCGCCGCGTCGCTGAGAATCGCCAGTTTCTGATCGAGGGTCTGTTTGGTCATGCGTTCTATATATGTTCTCAACGGGGCGGCGTCATTAATCTATCTTAATGCCGCGACAATTTGCGCGTGGGGCTGCTGAGGGGGTGGGGTGGGCCCGTGGCGCCGAGATTAAATTGACGTAGCGAAATCTAGTCGCTACCAATTACATGCAGATACATATTATGCATTTGCATGCGAGAGCACCGGGGCAAAGATCGCGGGCTTTTGATCACAACTGGGAGACGACCATGAAAACAACAACCACGCTTAGCGCGGCGGTCTTTGCCGTCAGCACATTTGCCTCCGGCAGCATCGCTCAGGCCGAAGAAGTGACCCTGCGGGCCGTTTCGGCCTTCACCCTCGGCACCGCTTTCAGCCGCGAGTTCGAGTCCTTTGTCGAGTGGATCAACGAGAACGGCAAGGGGGTCGTGCAGATCAATCTGGTCGGCGGTCCTGAGGCCGTGCCGCCATTTGAACTGGGCAATGCGGTGCAGTCCGGCGTCGTCGACATCGCCAACAACACCACGGCCTATTACCCCAACCTGCTGCCCACCGGCGACGCACTGCATTTGGCCGAGAACACCATTCAGGACCAGCGCGCCAACGGCTGCTATGAACTGGTCGACCGTATCCATCAAGAGCAGATGAATGTGAAATACCTCGCCCATGCGGGCGACGGAATCGGCTATCACCTTTATCTCACCAAACCGGTCGAGGGGCCGGATCTGAGCGGTCTGACCATCCGCACCACGCCGGTTTACCAAGCGATGTTTACGCAGCTTGGTGCCACCCTCGTGCGGACCGCGCCGGGCGAGGTCTACAGCGCGCTGGAGCGTGGTGCGATTGACGGCTACGGCTGGCCCTCGCAGGGGGTGCTGGACCTTGGTTGGGACGAGCAGACGAAGTACCGTGTCGACCCGAGCTTTTACAACGTCGATGTTAACGTTCTCGTGAACCTTGATACTTGGAACGGGCTGACGGAGGCGCAGCGCGCCAAGTTGGCGGAAGGTGCCGCTTGGATGGAAGAGCTGAACAACGACAACGCGGATCGGAACGCCTCGGAATATGCGGCGCAGGCCGAGGCGGGTATCGAGACGATCACCTTTGGCGAGGCCGATGCCGAGACTTGGATCGCTGCCGCCCGCGATGCCGGTTGGGCCGCGGTGGAAGAGGTCGATGCCGATCTTGCGCAGCAGATGCGCGCCTGCATGACCAAGTGATCCTCCAATGATCTCTAGAATGTTTGACCGGACACTCCGGGGGCTGGCCGTCTTTTCGGCTGGTATCCTCGGGGTGATCGCGGTGTTCATCGCTCTCAATGTTGTGCTGCGCAATCTTGGCCTGCCGGTGGTCTATGGCGCGTTGGATGCGATCCAATATGCGCTGATGATCGCCACTTTCCTAGGCGCGCCATGGGTGTTGTCGATTGGGGGGCATGTGAAGGTCGATCTGATCACCAGCAATCTTGCGCCACGCACGGCCCATCAGCTCACCCGTCTCACCAGCGCTATCGGCGCTGTTACGGCGGGGGTGCTGGGGTGGTACGGGTTACAAGCGGTGCTGGCCTCCGCCGCGCGCGGGTCGATGATCCGCACGTCATTCGTCATCCCGGAATGGTGGATGCTGGCCTTTGTGCCGCTGTCATTGGCGCTTTGCACGGTTATTTTCATTCGCCGCCTTTTCTATCCGGAAACGGCCGAGCGTAGTCTGAGTGGTCTTTGAGATGGATTGGGCTTTGATCCTGACGTTCATGCTGGGCAGCCTCGCCGTGCTTTTGCTGATCGGCTTGCCAGTCGCCTTTGCCTTTATCGCCGTGACCACCGTGGGCGCATACTTCGTGCTGGGGGGCGAGCGCGGCATTCTGCAACTGGCGCGCAACTCGGCGCAGTCGGTGGCGAATTTCCAGCTTGCCCCGATACCCCTGTTCATCCTGATGGGGGAGATCCTCTTCCAGACCGGGGTGGCGCACCGCGCCATCGACGCCATTGAGCGGGTGGTGACGCGCATCCCGGGCCGCATGTCAGTGGTGACGATCTTTGGCGGCACGATCTTTGCGGCACTCTCAGGCTCGACCATCGCCAATACCGCGATGCTGGGCGGCACGCTGCTGCCGGGGATGCTGAAACGCGGCTACCACCCCTCGATGGCCATGGGGCCGATCATGGCTTCGGGCGCGATTGCGATGCTGATCCCGCCCTCGGCGCTGGCGGTGCTGGTGGGTTCGCTTGCCGGTATTTCCATCGCGGGGCTGCTGATCGCGGGGGTGCTTCCGGCCCTGCTGCTGGCGGTGCTTTTCGTGGCCTATGTGGTGGGGCGCAGTATATTGGACCCAAAGGTCGCGCCGCCCGATGTTTACGAGGATATGCCGCTGCGCGACCGGTGGACGCCCTTCGCAATCTACGTCTTGCCGCTGACGGTTCTTTTCGCGGTGGTGATCGGCTCCCTGCTGGCAGGGATCGCCACGCCTACGGAGAGCGCTGCGCTGGGCAGTATCACGGCGGTGATCATCGGGGCAGCCTATCGGGCCTTGAGTTGGGAGAAGATGGGTCTTGCTCTGATGGAGACGCTGAAACTGTCGGTGATGATCCTGTTCATCATTGCGGCCAGCCAGACCTTTGCTCAGGTGCTGAGCTTTTCCGGCGCGACCAACGGGTTGATCAATGCGATCAACGCGGTCGATCCGACGCCCTTGATGGTGCTTTTGGGGATGATTGCGATCCTGCTTTTTCTGGGGTGTTTCATTGATCAAGTGTCGATGTTGATGGTGACGGTCCCGGTTTTCGTACCCCTAGCGGGCGCGATGGAGATCAATGAGCTGACCCTCGGCGTGGTTTACCTGCTGACCATGGAAATCGGCTTGCTGACACCGCCCTTCGGGCTGCTCCTCTTCGTCATGCGGGGCGTGGCCCCCGAGGAGATCCGGATGCCGCAAATCTATGCCTCGGTGATGCCCTTTTTGTTAATCAAGCTCTTCGTGCTGGCGCTGGTCGTCTGGCTGCCGGGCATTGGCACTTGGTTACCGGGCTTGATGGGCCGTTGATCCGCAGGGCGGCGCGTTGGAGCGTCGCCCTGCAAGGGCGCATTTAAGCATCCACCTGCAAGGGCGCATTTAAGCATCCACCTGCAAGGGCGCATTTAAGCATCCACCTGCAAGGGCGCATTTGAGCATCCGCCTGCAAGGGCGCATTTGAGCATCCGCCTGCAAGGGCGCATTTGAGCATCCGCCTGCCAGGGCGCTTTTATGCATCCGCCTGCAAGGGCGCATCGCTGCATCGCCCTGCAAGGGCGTGTCAGCATCGCCCTACAAGCTATTGCCTCGGTTCAACATTTCCCCTCACCGCAGCCCTCCACCCGCTTGCATTACCCTGCGTAATACGATTGTAATTCCGCGAGGAGGCAATCGGCTTTCCCAAGAACAACACGTGAGGAGCACCGTGATGGCAAACCCCCTTTATGACACTCTGTTTGGCCGTCACGCTGGCAAGACGACCGCCTTTTTGCACCTTGAGGGCGGGGTGACGCTGACCCATGCGGGCTTTCTGAGCCGGGCGGGCCGCTTTGCCAATGTGCTGACCGGGTTGGGGGTGAAGCCGGGCGACCGGCTGGCGGTGCAGATCGACAAATCCGCGGATGCGCTGGCGCTTTATGCCGCTTGCGTGCAGGCGGGGGTGATCTTTCTGCCGCTGAACCCGGCCTATACGGCGGAGGAGGTGCGCTATTTCGTGACCGACAGCGGGGCGGTGGCTTTCGTCTGCCAGCCTGCGCGGCGCAATGAGATGGCGCCGCTTGCCAAGGATACGGGTTGCCAGCTTGAGACGCTGGGCAGCGAAAATGATGGTAGTTTTGCGGATCGTGCAGCCTCGGCCCCCGATCAGTTCGAGACCGTCGCGCGTGGGGCCGATGATCTGGCCGCCTTCCTCTATACCTCCGGCACGACGGGGCGCTCAAAGGGGGCGATGCTGACGCAGGCGAACCTTTTGTCCAACGCGCAGACGCTGGCCGATCTGTGGCGCTTCACCAATGCGGACGTGCTGCTCCATGCGCTGCCGATCTTCCACACCCACGGGCTTTTCGTGGCGACGAATGTGAC
Organism: Sulfitobacter sp. 15WGC; assembly: GCF_005068605.1. Lineage (NCBI taxonomy): Bacteria > Pseudomonadati > Pseudomonadota > Alphaproteobacteria > Rhodobacterales > Roseobacteraceae > Sulfitobacter > Sulfitobacter sp. 15WGC. Next base: position 117,416 of record NZ_SZNL01000008.1, read on the forward strand.
GCTGGTGGCGGGGGGTGCGATAATCTTCATGCCCAAGCTCGACATCGACCGATTGATCGACCGGATGCCCCATGCCACCGCGATGATGGGGGTGCCCACCTTCTACACCCGGCTGCTGGACGACGCGCGTTTTACCAGCGAGACGGCGGCAAATATGCGGCTGTTCATCTCGGGCTCGGCCCCGCTGTTGGCGGAAACCCATGTGGATTTCGAGGCCCGGACTGGCCACCGTATTCTTGAGCGTTACGGCATGACCGAGACCAATATGAACACCAGTAACCCCTATGAGGGCGAGCGCCGTGCGGGCACCGTGGGCCTGCCGCTGCCGGATGTGGAGTTGAAGATCACCGACCCCGAAACCGGCGCGACCCTGCCGGATGGCGAGATCGGCAGCATCGAAGTGCGGGGGCCCAACGTCTTCAAGGGCTATTGGCAAATGCCCGAGAAGACTGCCGCCGAATTGCGCGAAGACGGGTTTTTCATCACCGGCGATCTGGGGCGGCGCGATGCGGATGGCTATGTCACCATCGTGGGCCGCGACAAGGATCTGATCATTTCAGGCGGCTATAACATCTACCCCAAAGAGGTCGAACTGCTGCTCGACGACCAACCAGGCGTGTTGGAAAGCGCGGTGATCGGCGTGCCGCACCCCGATTTCGGCGAAAGCGTCGTGGCGGTGCTGGTGGCACGCCGGGGCGTGGAGCTGGACGTGGCGCAGATCGCTGAGGGCGTGGCCGGATCGCTGGCCAAGTTCAAACAGCCCCAGAAGTTGATCGTGCTGCCGGAACTGCCGCGCAACACGATGGGCAAGGTGCAAAAGAATGTGCTGCGCGAAAACTACCGGGACCTCTTCCAACCGGAGTGACACGGCCCGAGGGGTACTGTCGGACGGGCAAAGGCACGGGCATCCCCCTCGCACGGGGCAGGGTGGGGGCGTAACCTGCGACAATCTGGCGTTTAATGCCCGGTTTCGCTTGAGGTGCCGGGAAAATTTCTACAGAACGTGGTGACCTTTCAGTCCGCTAGATCAGGAGTTCGCGTGTCCCTCTTCCTTATCGTTGCCTTGCCTTTCCTTGGTGCTTTGCTACCCGGGCTGATGAATTCCGCAGGGCGCCAAGCCTGCGCCGGGGTCACCTTCATGGTTACCCTCGTGGCCTTTGTCGGCCTGCTCACCCATCTGCCCGCCGTGCTGGCCGGAGAGGTGCTGACCGCGCGGGTTGACTGGATCCCGCAGCTTGGTCTGAACCTCACCTTGATGCTCGACAGTCTTGGCTTTTTCTTTGCCTGTCTGATCCTTGGCATCGGTCTGCTCATCATCGCCTATGCGCGGTCTTACCTGTCGCGCGACGATCATATGGGTGAGTTTTTCACCTATCTATTGCTCTTCCAAGGCGCGATGGTCGGCATCGTTCTAAGCGATAACGTGTTGATCCTGCTGATTTTCTGGGAGCTGACCTCGCTGTCGTCCTTCCTGCTGATCGGCTATTGGAAGCATTTGCCCGAAGGCCGCCAAGGCGCGCGGATGGCGCTGACCGTGACCGGCATGGGCGGGCTTGCGATGATCGGTGGCATGCTGCTGCTGGGGCAGATCGTCGGCAGCTATGACCTGAGCGTGATTTTGGAAAACCGCGAGGCGATCCAAGCCTCACCGCTCTATCTGCCTGCGCTGATCCTGATCCTGCTGGGCTGTTTCACCAAATCGGCGCAGTTCCCCTTCCACTTCTGGCTGCCCCACGCCATGGCCGCGCCCACGCCGGTCTCGGCCTATCTGCACTCCGCCACGATGGTGAAGGCGGGGATCTTCCTGATGGCGCGGATGTGGCCTGTGCTCTCGGGCACGCCGGAGTGGTTCGTCATCGTCACCACGGCGGGGCTGATCACCATGGTGCTGGGCGCGGTGATCGCGCTGTTCAAACATGACCTGAAGGCGCTCTTGGCCTTCTCGACCGTCAGCCACCTTGGCCTGATCACCATGCTTCTGGGCACCGGCACGGCCTTTGGCGCGCTGGCGGCGGTGTTTCACATCCTGAACCACGCGACCTTCAAGGCCGCGCTCTTCATGTCGGCGGGGATCGTGGATCACGCGGTACATACGCGCGACATCCGCCGTTTGGGCGGGTTGCGGCATCTGATGCCGGTGACCTTTGTGATCGCTACGCTGGCGTCGCTTTCGATGGCGGGGATCCCGCTGTTCAATGGCTTCCTGTCGAAAGAGATGATGCTGGAAGAGACGCTGCATACCACGCTTTTCGATCTGCCGTGGCTGGTGCCTGCGCTTGCGACCTTTGGCGCGCTCTTCTCGGCGGCCTATAGTTTCCGGCTGATCGGCCACACCTTCCTTGGCAAAGAGCGCGACGACTATCCCGATCATCCGCATGATCCCAAGCCCGGCCTCTGGTTGCCGCCAGCGCTGTTGATCATTCCCGTGGTGGTGATCGGCCTCGCGCCGTTTCTGGCCGAGCCTTTCGTCAAGCTGGTGACCGCCTCTGTCCTTGGCGAGGCGGCCGAGATGTCTTCTGCGCATTTCAAGATCTGGCACGGGCTGGGTCCGGCGCTTTATATGTCGATCATCGCGGTCATGGGCGGGCTGATCCTGCTGGCGCTCTTCACCCCCTTGCTGCGCATCTGGGATGCCTCACCCCGGCCCGAGGCCAAGCGCATCTTTGACCGGATCATCGCGGCCTCTGTCGGCCTGTCGCAGGCGGTATCGCTGCGGCTGCACAATGGGGCTTTCTCGCGCTATGCTGCCGTGATGGCGGTGACCGTCGTGGGCGTGGGCTATTACGCTTGGGCCACCGGCACGGTGGGCGCGGCGAGCCGCGCGCTGCAACCGACGAATGCCGTGCAGATCGCGGGCTGGCTGATGCTGGTCGCGGCGGCCTGCGGCCTCGTCTTCCTGCACCGCAACCGCCTGTTGTCGCTGATCCTGATCGGCATCGTCGGGCTGATCGTCTCGGCTGGTTTCGTCTTCTTCAGCGCGCCTGACTTGGCGATGACCCAGCTGACGGTCGAGGTGGTGACGATCATCCTGCTGCTTTTGGCGCTGAACTTCTTGCCCAACCGCACACCGATCGAAAGCAGCGTGCTGCGCCGGACGCGGGACGTTGTCGTCTCCCTCGCGGCGGGGGCGGCGACCATGGCGCTGTCCTATCACTACCTGCTGCGCGACACCGTGGCGCCGAGCATTTCCGAATTCCACCTCGCCAACTCCTACAAGGGTGGCGGTGGCACCAATGTGGTAAACGTGATCCTCGTCGATTTCCGGGGCTTCGACACCTATGGGGAGATCATCGTGCTGGGCATCGCGGCCCTGCTGATCTACGCGTTGACCGAGACGCTGCTCTCGGGCCCGGTGCGGGCGCGTTTGCTGAACCGCAAACCTGACCAGCCGCGCGCGGGCGACCGGCATCCGATGATGATGGTGGTGATGACCCGCGTGATCATGCCGGTGGTGCTGATGGTAGGTTTCTACATCTTCCTGCGCGGCCATAACGAGCCGGGCGGCGGTTTCATCGCCGGTCTCATCGTCTCCATCGCTGTGGTGATGCAATATATGGCCAGCGGCTTTGCCTGGGCCTCGGCGCGGCTGCGCTATCCTTATCATGGGATCATCGGCACCGGCGTCTTGATCGCGGGGCTGACGGGGATCGGCTCGTGGCTCTTTGCCAAACCCTTCCTCACGTCGGACTTCACCTATGTGCGCATCCCGCCCTTCGACAAGTTCGAACTGGCGACGGCGGCGCTGTTCGATCTGGGCGTGTTCCTTGCCGTGGTGGGGGCGGTGATGCTGTCGCTTGAAAGCTTCTCGCGGCTGGCGCGCCGGGCGCATGTGCCCGAGGCCGATCACCCGATGGACATCGACCCATCGCGCGAAGACAACACCAAGGCGGAGGCATAACATGGAACTTCTCGTCGCATCCGCCATCGGCATCCTGACGGCCTCTGGCCTCTACCTCGTGCTGCGCTTGCGGAGCTTTCCGGTCATCATGGGCACGTCGCTGCTGACCTATGCGGTGAACGTCTTTCTCTTTGCCTCGGGCCGTTTGACCGTGGGCGCGCCGCCGATCCTGAGTGATGCCGCGCGCTATACCGATCCGCTGCCCCAAGCGCTGGTGCTGACCGCCATCGTGATTTCCTTTGGCATGACCGCCGTGGTGGTGATGATCGCCCTCGGGGCCTATCTGGGCAATAAGGATGATCATGTGGACGAGCCGCTGACCGATACCAAGGCGGAGGACCGCACATGACCCATTGGCTGATCCTGCCCATCGTGCTGCCCGCGTTTATCGCGCCTTTCATCATTCTGGCCGCACGCTATCACATCACCATCCAGCGGGTGCTGTCGCTGTTTGGCGCGCTTGCGCTGGTCGTCGTGGGGCTTGGCCTCTCGGTCGAGGCGGCGAGCGGCAATGTCATGCTCTACCGTCTCAGCGATTGGGCCGCGCCCTTTGGCATCGTGCTGGTGGGCGACCGCCTGTCGACGCTGATGGTCACGCTGACGGCGGTGCTGGCGCTGTTTGTGCTGCTCTATGTCATCGGCTCCAAATGGGACGAACGCGGGCGGCATTTTCATGCGCTGTTCCAGTTCCAACTGATGGGGATCATGGGCGCCTTCCTGACGGGCGACCTTTTCAACCTCTTCGTCTTTTTCGAAGTGCTGCTGATCGCCTCCTACGGGTTGATGATCCACGCCGGTGGCACGCCGCGTCTGCGGGCGGGGGTGCAATATGTGCTCTATAACCTGCTGGGCTCGACGCTGTTCCTCTTTGCGCTCGGCGCCATCTATGCTGAGACGGGAACGCTCAACATGGCCGATCTGGCGCAGCGCGTTGCCCTGATCGACGCGGGCGCGACCGTGGGCATCCGCATCGCGGCGGTGCTGCTCTTGATGGTCTTTGCGGTCAAAGCCGCCGTCGTGCCGCTGCACTTCTGGCTCCCGTCGAGCTATGCCGAAGCGCCCGGCCCGGTGGCGGCACTTTTCGCCATCATGACCAAGGTCGGCGCCTATGCGATCATCCGCGTCTATACGCTGATCTTCCCGCCCGAACTGGCCGTGACGGCGGATCTGCACACCACATGGCTGCTTCCTGCCGCGCTGCTGTCGCTGGCGCTTGGCATGATCGGCGTTCTGGCGGCCAAGCAGTTGGACCGTATGGTGGCCTTTTCCGTTATCGGCTCCATGGGCATGGTGATGATCTCGATCGCGCTGTTCACGCCCGAGGGGATTGCCGCGGCGCTCTATTATATTGTGCATTCGACACTGGCCGCGGGCGCGCTGTTCCTGATCGCCGATCTGGCGCGGGCCGGGCGCGACAATCTCGATCTGACGGCGCAGCCGCAGGTGGCGGGGGCCAAGCTGACCTCGGCCCTGTTCTTTGTCGCGGCCATTGCCATGGTCGGCGTGCCGCCGCTTTCGGGCTTTCTGGGCAAGCTGCTGATCATGGATGCCGCCGCCGCCAGCGATGCTTGGGTCTGGATCTGGGCCGTGATTTTGGGCGCGAGCCTTTTGAGCCTCGTGGGCTTTGGCCGCGCGGGCAGCGTGGTCTTCTGGAAGGCGCGCAGCGTCACGCCAGAGGAGGGGGCGACCCCGGCCGAGCGCCCCTCGGCGCTGAGCTATGTCGCGGTGGGCGGGCTCTTGGCCCTGCTGGTGGCGCATACGCTGCTGGCCGGACCGGCCACCCAATATGCCACCGCGATCTCAAAGCAATTGTTCGGGCCGGAACGTTACCTGACCACCGTGTTGGAGACCCCCGGCAAACTGTCGGACGGCAAAGAGGAGGCCCATTGACATGATGCGACCGATCCGTTGGCTTTTGCCGCACCCGTTTCTGACCCTGCTGCTGACCGCAGTGTGGATCCTGCTGCAAAACAAGTTCAGCGCAGGCATGTTGGTCTTTGGCCTGATCCTTGGCGTCGTGATCCCGATTCTGACTGCGCGTTGGTGGACCGACCGTGCGCAGGGCATCCGCCCGCTGCGGACGTTGGCCTATGTGCTTTTGGTGATCTGGGATATCGTCATCGCCAATATTCAAGTGGCTTGGATCATCCTGACCAAATCCAACGCCAGCATGTCGCCCGCTTGGGTCGTCGTGCCGCTGGACCTGAAAGAACCCGAGGCGATCACGATCCTGATGGGCACCATCACGCTGACCCCCGGCACCGTCTCGGCGGACCTGTCGGACAATGGGCGCTACCTCTTGGTACACGCGCTGGACGCGAGCGACCCCGACGCCGTGCGTGATGAGATCAAAGACCGCTACGAACGCCGCTTGAAGGAGATTTTCGTATGACCCAAGCGACCGACCTTTTAACGCTGGCGCTTTATGGGGCGCTGACCCTCGTCGCCATTGCGCAGTTCATGGCAATGATTCGTCTGTGGATCGGCCCCGGCACCGGGGACCGTATTCTGGCGCTGGACACGATGTTCATCAACGCCATCGGCATCATTGTGCTTTTGGGCGTCTTGCAGGGCACGCAGATTTACTTTGAGGCCGCGCTGATCATCGCCATGCTCGGTTTCGTTTCGACCGTGGCCTATGCCCGTTTCGTCCTGCGCGGAGATATCATCGAATGAGCCCTGAGATCATCGCCACTTACTTCGTTATCGCGCTGCTGGTGATCGGCAGTTTCTTCGTGCTGGTCGCCGGGATTGGCTTGCTCAAGCTGAACGACCCGATGACGCGTCTGCACGCGCCGACCAAGGCCGCGACGCTGGGGATCGGGGCCTATCTGCTGGCGGCCATGGTGAACTCTTTCCTTTCGGGCACGGGGTCGCTGCATGAGCTGCTGATCATGGCATTCATCTTTGTCACCGCGCCGGTCTCGGCCAATTTCATGGCCAAGGCGAATATCCATCGTCGCGATTGCCTGCCGCATCCGCCCGAACTGCCGGATGGGGATACTTGGGCCACGCTGAACGTGCCGGAAGAAGACCGCGAGATCGAAGAGACTTCGCCCAACGCCTGAGGGGCGGGGCGAAGGTCGGATTCATTTCAAACTGTTACGATGGTGGAAACCTTTTCCTGCCAGCATAGGTTAATGGGCGGCGCTGCCCAACCGAAGCTGACCGAAAGGATCCTGCCATATGCGTCTGACCGCGCTTCTGCTGATGCTGTTTCTGCCCTTCGCCGCAGCGGCGCAAGACCGTGTGGCGATGGTCATCGGCATCTCCGCCTATGAGGATGCCGCCACGCTCGACGGCCCGCGCACGGATGCGGCGCGGCTCTCTGAGGCGCTGGAGGGGCAGGGCTTCGACGTCACCACGCTGATCGACGCTGAGAGCGCGGCGTTCAAACAAGCGCTATCCGACTTTGCCTTTCAGGCCGAAACGGCGGACATTGCCCTGATTTACTACGCAGGCCGCCGTGTCGCCTCCGGGGGGCAGAGCTATCTGATCCCGGTCGACGCGCCCTTGGCCCCAGCCTCGGCGCTGCGGCGCGAGGGGGTGGCCCTGCCTGCGCTGCTGCGTGCGGCGGGCAAGGCGCGTCAGATACGGCTTGTTCTGCTCGACAACTGCCACGCCGCCCCGCAGCAAGCCACCGCGCCCTTGCCACCGCCTGAGCCACGCCTTGGCACCTTGGTCGTGACTTCTGGCGAGGTGGGCGCATGTGACGAGAGCGGTGAAAACGCGGGCCTTTTCGCCGAAACGCTGGCCGAGGTGGTGGCCGAGCCAGAGGTCGAGCTCGGGGCCATGCTGGACGATTTCCGCGCGGCTTTGCGCAGCCGCAGCGGTGGCAACCTCTCGGCGCGGCGCTTTGGGCGGCTGAACCCCACGCCGTTCTTCCTTGGCAGCGGTGACCGGGAGGCGGCCCCGGGGGGCTGGGCCGATTTGAACGAGACACAAGGCCAGCGTTTGGCCGAATTGGCGGGGCAGGGCGATACCCGCTCGCAACTCGGCCTCGCCGCCTTGCAAAGCGATCCCGACGATCCACGCTATGATCCGCAGAATGCGGCGGCGCAGCTCATGCGCGCGATTGAGTCCGGCTCAGCCGAGGCGCGCTATCAACTGGCCCAGCTTTACGAAGAGGGCCGGGGCGTGGAGCAGGACGAGGACCGCGCGATGCAGCTTTATCGCGACGCTGCCGAGCGGGGCCATGCCGGGGCGTTGAACGATCTGGGCTTCATCCATTTGCAGGGCGAATTGGGGCAGGAGGCCGACCCCGAACTTGCGCTCGATTACTTCCGCCGTGCAGCCGACAGGCGACACCCTGCTGCGATGTTCAACTTTGCCGCGATGATCGACGATGACAAAGTGCCGGGGCGCGGGGCGGCGGATGCCGCGCTCTACCTCTATCGCGCGCTGCGGGCAGGGGATGGCACCTTGCTGGGGCTGATGCAGGAAGAGCCGCGCCTGTTCGACAGCGACACCCGCAAAGCGCTGCAACGCAAACTGTCGGATTTCGGGTTTTATGACGGTGCGATCGACGGGCTTTATGGCGATGGCACCCAAACGGCGATCCGCGCGGCATTTGGGACGGAGGCTGGCGCGCTTCCGGGCGAAGCCGCTGAAACGACTGAGGAAACGCCGGAGGCCGAGACCTCGGAAACCTCTCCGATAACATCCGAGACGCCGCAGGAGGAGCTTGACCAAGAGCCGGCAACCCAAGCCGAAGACACCCCCGAAATCAACGCCGAGCCAGAGCCCGGTGCGGGTGAAAATGTCACCCCGGTTCTGCGTCCCAAACAGGCCGCGCGGGAGTGAGTTTTGAAACAAGTAGTATTGCATTTTGCACTCCAGTAAGTTGGCAAAATTAATCCGGTTGCAATATCGCGGCCGATGGCTTTTGATTGGCGCATCAGTCAATAAAAACTTCTCTGGGGAGAACACCAATGAAAAAACTGCTTATGACATCCGCTTTGGCGACGGTTGCCGCGACCTCGCTGGCCGCTGCCGAGTGTAGCGAAGTCACCTTCTCCGACGTCGGCTGGACCGACATCACCGCCACCACCGCCGCCGCCTCTGTCGTGCTCGACGCGCTCGGCTATGACACCGAGACCAAGATCCTCGCCGTGCCGGTGACTTACACCTCCATGGCGTCGGGCGACATCGACGTGTTCTTGGGCAACTGGATGCCGACGATGGAAGGCGATATCGCCAAATACCGCGAAGAGGGCAGCGTCGACACCGTGCGCGCGAACCTTGAAGGCGCGAAATACACGCTGGCCGTGAACAAGGCCGCCGCCGATATGGGCATCAAGACCTTCGCCGACATCGCTGCCAATGCGGACGCGCTCGAAGGCAAGATCTACGGCATCGAGCCGGGCAATGACGGCAACCGCCTGATCCAGTCGATGATCGACGAGAATGCCTTTGAACTGGGCGACTTCGAAGTCGTCGAATCCTCTGAACAGGGGATGCTCGCTCAGGTGCAGCGCGCCAGCCGCAAGGAAGAGCCTGTTGTCTTCCTCGGTTGGGAGCCGCACCCGATGAACGCCAACTTCGACCTGACCTATCTTGAAGGTGGTGACGATTACTTTGGCCCCGATCTGGGCGGCGCGACGGTTTACACCAACACCCGCGCCGGTTTCGTCGAAGAATGTCCGAACCTTGGCAAATTCCTCCAGAACCTCGAATTCAGCCTTGAGATGGAGAATGAGATCATGGGCGCGATCCTCGATGACGGCGAAAAGCCGGAAGAGGCCGCCGCCGCTTGGATCAAGGCGAACGCTGACGTGCTCGACACATGGCTGGACGGTGTGACCACCGTCGATGGCGGCGATGCGATGGAAGCTGTCGCTTCGCTGAAGTGATCCTCACGCTATGATGGACAAGACCCGCTCCAGATTGATGGGGCGGGTCATTCTCATGCGCAATTCTCCAATCCTGAAGGACTGACATGGACTGGCTGACAGAAAACAAGATCCCCGTGGCCGATGTGGCCGAAGACGCGCTGGATTGGTTGCAAACGAACGGGGCGTGGTTCTTTGACGGGCTGTCGGACCTGATGGAACGGCTGATTGAGGCGATCCTCTGGGTGCTGCAAACCCCGCATCCGCTGATCCTGATCGCCGTCTTCGCCGCGATCACTTGGGCCATTCAGCGCAATTGGAAAACCGTGGCCTTTGTGGTGCTCGGCTTTCTGTTCATTCTGAACCAAGATTACTGGGAAGAGACGATGGAGAGCCTGACGCTCGTGCTTTCGGCTTGTGTGGTCTGCATGGGCGTGGGCGTGCCGATTGGCATCGCCGTGGCGCATCGGCCCCGGCTTTACGCATGGGTGGCCCCGGTCTTGGACCTGATGCAGACGCTGCCGACTTTCGTCTATCTGATCCCTGCGATTGTCTTTTTCGGCATTGGCATGGTGCCCGGGCTGATCGCCACGGTGATCTTCGTTTTGCCCGCGCCGATCCGGCTGACGCAGCTTGGCATCTCCTCGACCCCCAAGGCGCTTCTTGAGGCGGCGCAGGCTTTCGGCGCCAAGCCGCGCCAGACGCTGTGGAAGATTGAGCTGCCCTATGCGCTGCCGCAGATCATGACGGGTCTGAACCAGACCATCATGCTGTCGCTGTCGATGGTGGTGATCGCAGCATTGGTGGGCGCAGACGGTTTGGGCGTGCCGGTGGTGCGTGCCCTGAACCAGGTCAACACTGGCTTGGGATTTGAATCCGGGTTGGTGATCGTTGTCGTGGCGATCATGCTCGACCGTATCCTGCGGGTGGGACGGAAATGACGAAAGCAGTAGAATTCGATAACGTATCCATCGTTTTTGGCGACAAGCCAGAGAAGGCGCTGCCGCTGATGGACGAAGGCCAAAGCCGCGCCGAGATCGAAGCGGCGACGGGGCAGGTGCTGGGCGTGCATGATTGCTCGCTCACGGTTGAGAATGGTGAGATCCTTGTGCTGATGGGCCTGTCGGGCTCGGGCAAATCAACGCTATTGCGGGCGGTGAACGGGCTGAACCCGATGGTGCGCGGCACCGTGCGGGTCCATGCCGAGGGCTGGTCCTGCGATGTGCATGAGAGCAATGCGGCAGAGCTGCGCCGGGTGCGCCGTGAAGGCGTCTCGATGGTGTTCCAACAGTTCGGCCTGCTGCCTTGGCGCACGGTGCGTGACAACGTGGCGCTTGGGTTGGAACTGTCCAATGTCCCCAAGGGCGAGCGGTTGGAGCGGGCCGAGCGGCAGTTGAAGCTGGTGGGGCTTAGCGATTGGGCCGACCGCAAGGTGGGGGAGCTTTCGGGCGGCATGCAGCAGCGTGTGGGCCTTGCCCGTGCCTTTGCCACCGAAGCGCCGATCTTGCTGATGGATGAGCCTTTTTCGGCGCTCGATCCGCTGATCCGCACGCGGTTGCAGGATGAGTTGTTGGATCTGCAACGCGATCTTAACCGCACGATTATTTTCGTCAGCCATGACCTTGATGAGGCGTTCAAACTGGGCGGGCGTATTGCCATCATGGAAGGCGGGCGCATCGTGCAGATCGGCACCCCGCGCGAGATTTTCTCGAACCCCGCTTCGGATTATGTGGCGGAATTCGTGGCCAATATGAACCCGCTTGAGGTGTTGACCGCCCGCGATGTGATGGGGCCAGCCGATGGGGCCGCCCATCCAGAGACCAGCGCCGAGACGCCGGTGCGGGATCTGATGGACGGTCTGCGCGGCCCGGAGGCGGGTTTCGCTGTGATGGAAGAGGGCAGGCAGATTGGCACGGTGACGGCGCATAGCATCGTGGAACGGCTGAAACGCTAGGGCGGGGTCCACCCGCCCGGCAGCGCTGTCTCACGAAGGGCAGCGCTGCCCTCCGTGGTTAGTAGGGTCAGTTCGCGGCTGTCCCAAGTGTTTTTAAAATCGGACAATCCGGCCGGTCATCGCCCGCACAATCGCGGACCAGCGTGCTGAGCGTGTCGCGCATCTCTTGCAGGCCGCTGATCTTGGCCTCGATCTGGGCCAGATGGTCCTTGGCGATGGCGCGCACATCGGCGCTGGCGCGGTTCTTGTCCTCCCAAAGCGCCAACAGGTTGCGGCAATCTTCGATGCTGAACCCCAGCGTGCGGGCGCGGCCCAGAAAGGCGAGCTTGTGCATCTCGCTTTCGCGGAAGGCACGGTAGCCATTGGCGTCGCGCAGCGGTTTGACCAGCCCGATATCCTCGTAATAGCGGATGGTTTTGGGCGGCAGCCCGGTGCGTTGTGAGACTTCTCCGATGTTCATGGGACGATCCTATTTTGCGGCTACGGGGGCGGCGGTCCGGGGGCCATGGGATGGGGTGGCGCTCTCATTCAGAGGGGCGGCGATCCAGCGCAGGCGCAGGGCATTGCTGAGAACGAAAACGCTCGACAAAGCCATCGCCCCGGCAGCCAGCGCGGGCGACAAGAGCCAACCGGTCAGCGGGTAGAAGGCGCCAGCGGCGACGGGGATCAGCAGGACGTTATAGCCGAAGGCCCAGAAGAGGTTTTGCCGGATATTCGCCATGCTGCGCTGGCTTACGTCGATGGCATTGACCACGCCGCGCAGATCGCCCGACATCAGCACCACATCCGCCGCTTCGATCGCCACATCGGTGCCGGTGCCGATGGCCAGCCCGACATCGGCCTGCGCAAGCGCTGGCGCGTCGTTGATCCCGTCGCCCACGTAGGCGATGCGGTTGTCGCCTTTTCTCAGGTCGTCAATGGCGGACACTTTGCCATCGGGCAGCACCTCGGCGACGACGCGGTCGATGCCCAGTTGCGCCGCGATGGCCTCTGCCGTGCCGCGGTTGTCGCCGGTGATCATCGCCACTTCGAGGTTGAGGTCATGCAGCCGCGCGATGGCCTCGGGCGTGCCGGGTTTGATCGGGTCCGCTACGGCGATGACCGCCGCCAATTTGCCGTCGATCGCGGCGAAAAGTGGGGTTTTGCCGGCCTTGGCCAGATCCGCGCTGATCCGCTGGGCATTGCCCAGATCAATCCCCTCGCGGGTCATCAGCCGGTCGGCGCCCAGCGTGACACGGCGGCCCGCCACCAATGCGCTGACGCCGTAGCCGGTATGGGATTGAAAATCGCTCACCTCGCGCGGCACGGGGCCAGCCGCTTCGGCCCGGCGCAGGATGGCTTGGGCGATGGGATGTTCCGAGCGCGCCTCGACCGCGCCGATCAGCGGCAGAAGCCTCTCCTCGGTCATGTCGTTCATCAGCACGAGGTCGGTAAGTTCGGGGGTGCCCTTGGTCAGGGTGCCGGTCTTGTCCAAGGCAACGGTCGTGACCCCCTGCAGGCTTTGCAGCGCATCGCCTTGCCGGAACAGCACGCCCAATTGCGCCGCGCGTCCGGTGCCGACCATGATCGACGTAGGCGTGGCCAGCCCCATGGCACAGGGGCAGGCGATGATCAGCACCGCCACCGCCGCCACCAACGCGTGGCTGAGCGAGGGGCCAAAGGCCAGCCAGCCGCCAAAGGTCACCAGCGCCACAGCGATCACCGCGGGGACGAACCACAGGGTGATGCGGTTGACCAAGTCCTGAATGGGCAGTTTCGCGCCTTGGGCCTCTTCGACCATGCGGATGATCTGCGCCAGAACCGTGTCGCCGCCCACTTTGGTGGCGCGTTAGGTCAGGCTGCCGGTGCCATTGACCGTGCCGCCGACGAGAGCCGCACCGCCGGTCTTTTCCACCGGCACAGGCTCACCGGTAATCATGCTTTCATCGACATAGGATTGCCCATCGACGACGATGCCGTCGGTGGCGATCTTCTCGCCCGGGCGGAGGTAGATGATGTCGCCGGTTTCGATCTTTTCCAAGGGCAGTTCGATGATAGCGCCGTCCCGCTCCACCCGTGCGCTAGTGGCGCGCAGGCCCATGAGCTTGGCAATCGCGGCCCCGGTGCGCCCCTTGGCGCGGGCCTCCAGATAGCGGCCCAGCAGGATCAGCGTGACGATCACGGCGGCGGCTTCGAAATAGACCACGCGGCTGCTTTCGGGCAGTAGCCCCGGCGCGAAGAGCGCGGTGACCGAGTAGAGCCACGCCGCCCCCGATCCGAGTGCCACGAGAGAGTTCATATCCGGCGCACCCTTCGCCAGCGCAGGCAGGCCATTGCCATAAAAATGCCGCCCCGGCCATGCCAGCACGAGGGTGGTGAGGAGGAACTGGATGAGCCAGCTTGTCTCCATCCCAATGCTCGCCGCGATCCAATGGTGGAATGCGGGCACCAGATGGCCGCCCATCTCAAGCACGAAAACGGGCAGGGTGAGCGCGGCGGCCAGCAGGGTCATCCGTTTGAGGTGGATGGCCTCCGCTTCCTTGCGCGTCGCGGCGTCGGGGGGGGGGCGCTTCGGGCGCGTCGACGCTGGCGGGATAGCCCGCCTTTGCCGCCGCATCGCGCAGGGCGGGCAAAAGATCGGCGTCTTCCAAGGTTTCGACCCGGGCCTCTTCGCTGGCGAGGTTCACCGTGGCCGAGAGCACCCCCGGCACCGCAAGCAGCGCGCGTTCCACACGGCCCACGCAGGAGGCGCAGCTCATGTTCGACAGCCGCAAACGGTGGGTGGTCTTGCGCGCCGGGTAGCCCGCCTGCACCAAGGCGGCATCGAGCTCGCCCGCGTTAAACTCAGGATGTGCCGTCACGCGCACGGTCTCTGCCGTAAGATTCACCCGGGCCTCACCGATCCCGTCCAGCGCGTTTAGCGCTTTTTCAACACGCCCCACACAGGACGCGCAGCTCATGTTCTGCACGCCAAAAGTGAGTTTTTCCGCTTTGCCCATTTCACGCCCTCTATTCGTCTTGCGTTGAATATGGGGCTTCCAGTTGCTGGAGGGTCAATAGGTCATTTTCGGAAAATTGATTTGGCAGCGCGGCGGCATAGGCGCGGCAGCTTTGCGGCCCGCTAGGGCACAGAGGCATATGCACAAGGGCGACCACCACCTATCCCTTCACCGCCCGTATAACCGGAAGCATATCTTAATACCTTTCTGCGTAAGTCCTCAGAACCCGCTTCGTCGCTAGGCTGTGTCTTAAAAGGTTGTGAGCAAAGATATGCATTTTTACACTTATTTTCTCAGCACGTTCACGGCGCAGCGCTTGCGCCACCTTTCGGCCTTGGCAGGGCAGGGGCCTTGGCTTCGGATGATCGCGGCATCGTTTTGGACATTGTTCTTGCTGGCTTTGCTGACCAGAGCCGCCTTGGCGCAGCAGCTAATTCTCAATCCCGTGGCCGCGCCCACCGTGGTCGGGGCGGGCGTGGGCGAGCGGGCCTTGTGGCGCAACGCGGGCACGGTTGGCGGGGTGTCGGTCGATATCGTCGGTGAAATGGCCTTTGCCGGGCGGGATCATATTTTCGCCTCGGGCAATGGGCAAATCCAGATTACCTCGACCGGACAAGACCCGCATTTCATGGATTTCTACCTCTATGAGGCAGGCACCCATAACATCACCACCAATACCGGCGGGGTGCCGGTGGTGGCGGATGTTTTCTTTCAGATCAATGACATTGACGGTCCGTTGAATGAGCAGGTCTATGTGAATATCTGCGACGGCACGGTCGAATATGTCCGCATTGACCGCAGCGCCACAACCTATCGCGGCTATATCGAAGGGCCGGATGCGAACCTTGGGACAGAGGTGTTCTATCTCGCCGGGGACCGCAACTATAGCAACCAGCCGGTATCTGGGCTTGAAATCTTCTACCCGCAGACTTCGACCTTTCGCTTTGGTCGAACTGCCAACAGGGGCTTTCTCGTCCGGCTGGCCAATCCGACCTATGACGAAGCGCAGACCTATGACCTGCAATGCGGTGACTTCAAAGCACCCGTTTTGCAGGACGATCTGAAAGAGCAGGTGCTGAGCGAGCCTGTGGTGGTCAACATCCTGTTCAACGACAGTGTCGCGACGGAAAACAACAATGCGCCGGCCAATAATTCGGGCCAGCCCAGCGAATATGCGAGACAGGCTGTCGATCTGATCCCCCCTGCCGGGGCGCAGAACATCGTGACCGATTCCGAAGGCCATCGGGTGGGTTTTGACATTCTGGGGGAGGGCACATGGAGCTATGACGACCTGACCGGGGAGTTGACCTTCACCCCCTTCGTCGCCTTCTTTGCCGCGCCGACGCCAATCAGCTATCGCTATCAATCGCCCGTCATCCTGCCGAATGAGCCGCGGGCCTATTCCGCGCCCGCGCAGGTCTCAATCGATGTGGGCTCTGTCGGGCTGCTGAAACTGGCGCAATTGGTCGATACCAACCTCAACGGCTATGCCGATCCGGGTGAGACAATCGCCTATGTCTTTACCGCTGAGAACTTCGGCAATGTTGATCTGACCAATGTGCAGCTTGCCGAGACGCAGTTCAGCGGCAAGGGCGTGCCCCCGGTGATCACCTTTCAGGCCGCCACGTCGCTGTCGCCCGAAGGCACGCTGCTGGTCGGGGAGAAGGCCGTCTATACGGCGACCTACACGCTGGTGCCTGAGGACTTGGACACCACGATCAGCAACCAAGCGCAGGTCACGGCTGAGACACCGGGGGGACGGCAGTCTCGGACCTGTCGGATTCGGAGAACCCTGGTGACGGGGATGGCGTGGCGTCGAACGGGCCGGGCGAAGGGCGTGATGATCCCACGACGATCTACGCAGGCTCCGGCCCCGACCGGGGGGATGCGCCGGTCACCTATGGCGATCCGCAGCATGCGGACACCGCGCAATATTGGATCGGCGCGCTGAATGGTGACGGCGATGGCTCGGCGCAGCATTCCGTCGATGGCACCGGCGATGACCTCGACGGTAAGGATGACGAAAGCGAAGAGAGCTTTCCCCAGCTCTATGGCGATCTGACCCGCACGGTGACCGTGGTGGTCAACGAACCCACCCCCGGCACCGGCTATTTGCAGGCTTTCGTCGATTTCGGCGGCGATGGCCTCTTCCTTGGTGATCAGGTCGCGACGGATATCCAAGACGGCGGGGCGCAAGACCTCGACGGGGTGGTGAATGGTGAGATTTCATTCCCCGTCAGCGTGCCGGTTACCGCCGTTCTGACGCCGACCTTTGTCCGACTGCGCTGGTCCTCGACCGCGGGGCTCGATGCGATCACCCCCGCCCCGGATGGGGAGGTCGAAGACTATGGCATCACCATCAAGACACCGCCAGACGCCGACCGGGGCGATGCCCCGGCGAGCTATGGCGATCCGCAGCACATCATCGAAGGCCCGGGCGCGCCTGAGGTCTATCTGGGCAGCACCCCGCCGGATATCGATCTGCTGACGCAGAACTCCATCGGGGCCACGGGGGATGATGCAGACGGGTCGGATGATGAAGACGGGGTGATCCTGCCGCAATTCTACCGTGGTGGTCTGGCCGAGATCACGGTGACAGTCAGTGATCTGATTGCCGCGCCGGGGTCGTCCTATCTGCAGGCCTTTATCGACTTCGATGGCGATGGCACCTTTAACCAAGCCGGGGAGCAGGTGGCGGTGAACCTGCAAGACGGCGGCCCGCAGGATAAGGATGGTCTCAGCAATGGCACGATCCTTTTCGAAGTGGCGGTCCCCGCGGGGGCCACGACACTGCCCACCTATGCCCGCTTTCGCTGGTCGACCGACAGCACTGGCCTTGTCACAGCCTTTGAGGGGGAGGTGGAGGATTATACGCTCACCATCTCAAGCGATCCGCCGCCGCTGGTCTGCGATGCCTCGCTCTATGCCATCGTCGACAGCCCCTCAGCGCTGAGGCGTATGACCTTCCGCGACGGCGGGGGGAGCTATGCCACAACGGTTGAGACCTCGGGCAGCACCGGACAGAACCGCGACGGCGCTTGGGGCTACAACGCGCTGGACGGCTATATCTACGGCGTAGATGAGAACAGTCGGCGGCTCTACCGGATCGACGGGGCGGGCGACATCACGGATTTCGGCAGTATCTCCGGCGCGGGGGATGCGTTGAACGCGGGGGATATTCTGCCGAATGGGCGGCTGATTTACGAAGTGAATCTGAATACATGGCAGATCGTCGATCTGAGCAATCCCGCCACGCCGATCGCCTTGGGCGAGATCAGCCTCTCCATCGGCGTCAATCCCGAAGATCTCGCCTTCAACCCCGTGGATGGCATCATGTATGGGATCGACAGAAACTCGGGCTTCCTGTTCCGCGCAGCGGTCAACAACGGCACCCCGGGGAGCGTGACACCCCAAGCGATCGGTCCTGCCGTCTATGCGGGCATGTTCGACGCGCTGTGGTTCGACCGTGACGGCAGGCTCTATGGCTATTCCAACACCACCAACAACCTCTTCGTCATTTCAACGGCGACAGGTGTGCCGCAACTGGTATCCGGCATTCCCGTCGATGAGGGCGGGCGCAGCGATGGCATCTCCTGCCGGGGGCCTGCACCGATCCCATTGGGGGGCATCTCGGGCAATATCTATGAAGACGCGGATGCTTCGGACGTGAAAGACAATGGGGAGAGCAATTTCGGCGCGGGCGTGGGCATTTCGGTCTATGCCGACAATGGCACCCCGGCCAATACCGCCGATGACATCTTTCTGGTGACCACGGATACCTTGGCCGATGGCACCTATGCGGTGGGGGAGTTGATGGTGAACACGACCTACCGTGTCGCATTGGACGAGGCGGACCCCGATCTGCCTTCGGGCCTGACCATCGGCACCTCCAACCCGCTGCTTGGCGTTCCTGTCTCTGGCAATAGCGTGACCAGTGACCAAGACTTTGGCTTCGATCCGGCAGGCAGTGACCTCGAACTCAGCAAAATCGCCGCCGCTACAGGGACGACGACACCGATCACCAATGTATCGGAGGGGGATACCATCGATTGGATCATCACCATCACCAATGTCAGCGGCGGCTCGCCCTCGGGGGTCAAGGTGATCGACCAGATCCCTAGCGGTTTCGCCTATGTCTCGGACGATGCGCCCGCGACGGGGGATACCTATGACCCCGACACGGGCTTGTGGTTCGTGGATGAATTGCTGAGCGGAGAGAGCGAGACCTTGACGATCACCACCACGGTACTGGGCAGCGGTGATTTCACCAATCAGGCCGAGATCATCTATAGCTCTCTGCCCGATCCCGACAGCGATCCCAGCACGGGGCCGTTGACCGATGACCTGTTCGACCAACTGCCCGACGATGACGAAGCCTCCTATTCCGTGACCCTCGTCACCGGAGAGCGGATTTTAACGGGCCGTGTCTTTATCGACAACGGGGCAGACGGCGGCACCGCCCATGACGCCCTGCGCAATGGCAGCGAAGGGGGGGCATCTTCGGCGGTGTTGGAGATCCTCGACAGTGGTGGTGCGGTACTGGCCACCCCCGGTCTCGCGACGGATGGCACTTGGAGCTATGGGCTCTCTGGCAGCTACAGCGGCCCGATCACGATCCGCGCGATCCCGGCGAATGATTACCGGGCGATCTCGGAAGCGACGACCGGACTGCCCGATTTGGTCGACACCAACCCGCATGACGGCGAATTCACCTTCACACCTGAGGCTTTCGGCAATCGCATGGGGCTGGACATCGGTCTGCTGCAACTGCCCAGTCTGACCAACGACCGGACCACGACCGTCGCGCAGGGGCAGGTTGCGACCCTGCCGCATATCTATACCGCCACCTCAGACGGGCAGGTGACCTTCTCCTACGCCGGTGCCACTTCGACCCCCACCGGCGCGTTCAGCGCGGCGCTGTTCCAAGATATCGGCTGTGACGATAGCGTCGATGGGCCGATCACCGGCCCCATCGCCGTCACCACGGGGCAGACCATCTGTATCGTCTCACGGGTGTCAGCCGGTTCGGGCGCTGGGCAGGGGAGTACTTACGTCTACCAAGTGCTGGCGACCACGGCATTCGCCCGGACCACGGTGACCAGTTCGGCCAGCAATACCGATGAGGTTTCGGTCGGGGGGCGTTCCACCCAGATTGAACTGCGCAAAACAGTCGAGAATGAGACCCAAGGCACTGGGGAGGGCACCACCAACCTCGGCAGTGTGAACGATATCCTTCTGTACCGCATCTATCTGCAAAACAACGCGACCACGCAGGCATCGAACGTCAAGATCTACGATAGAACCCCGCCTTATACGCAGCTGTCGGAGCCTATCGTCGATCCGCAACAGGTCTCGCCCAACCTCAGCTGTGATCTGGTGGTGCCGGCAAGCAATGTGGCCAGTTATGCCGGAACGATCGAGTGGAATTGCACGGGCCAGATGTTGCCGGGAGAGACCGGGGCGGTGCAATTCAGGGTCGGCATTCAATAGGTCGATTGTTCTTGCCGGGGTGGCGGTGCATTTTGATGCGCCGCCGTCCGTTTTTTGGCGGATGATCAACATTGATGCGCATAGGAAAACGGCACCTAGGCAGGGCTGTTGATCTAGGCATGGGCGACCCCCGTCATACGTGCGCTATCGCTTGCCTTCCGCCGCGGAGCCTGCAAACGGTAGAGTAAGCGACGCAAGCCCTGCCGCCCCGACCAACCCCCCTAAGGACCGCCCATGACCAAGTTCTGCCTGACCGTGACCTGCCCCTCGCAACGCGGAATCGTTGCCGCCATCGCCAATTACATCGCTGAAACCGGCTGCAACATCACCGACAGCGCGCAGTTCGACGACACCGAAAACGGCCAGTTCTTCATGCGTATCAGCGCCGAGGCCGAAACCGGTGCCACGCTCGAGACCCTGCGCGAGGGGTTCACAGCGGTCGCGGAACCCTTTGGCATGACCTATGAATTCCACGACCAAGACACCACGATGAAGGTCGTGGTCATGGTCTCGCGCTTTGGCCACTGCCTGAACGATCTTCTCTACCGGGTGCGCATCGGCGCGCTCCCGATTGAGATCGTCGCCGTGATCTCGAACCATATGGATTACCAAAAGGTCGTGGCGAACCACGATATTCCATTTCACTGCATCAAGGTGACGAAGGAGAACAAACCGCAGGCCGAAGCGCGGATCATGGAAGTGGTTGAGGAAACCGGCGCCGAGCTGATCGTGCTGGCGCGCTACATGCAAATTCTGTCGGACGCCATGTGCCAAAAGATGTCGGGGCGGATCATCAATATTCACCATTCCTTCCTGCCGTCCTTCAAGGGGGCGAACCCTTACAAGCAGGCCTATGAAAGGGGCGTGAAATTGATCGGTGCCACCTCGCATTACGTCACCGCCGATCTGGACGAGGGGCCGATCATCGAGCAGGACATCGTGCGCATCACCCATGCGCAAAGCGCCTCGGATTATGTCTCGCTCGGTCGCGATGTGGAAGCGAGCGTCTTGGCGCGCGCGATTCACGCCCATGCTCACCACCGGGTGTTTCTGAACGGCAATAAAACCGTGGTCTTTCCGGCATCGCCCGGCAGCTATAGCTCCAAGCGGATGGGCTAGGGGCCACGGCCCCGCGTCTGCCGAATGCGGCAGGGGCGCGGGGCCTTCGGGCGGCTTGGTCGCGCTTGTAGGCAGGCGTAAACCAGCGTCCAACAGCAGCGGATCAGCGCATGATTTAAAGAGAGAAGTGGTGCCCCCACACGGACTCGAACCGCGGACCTACTGATTACAAATCAGTTGCTCTACCAGCTGAGCTATAGGGGCACTGAGGGCTCATTTAGAGAAAGGAGCCGGGGGGTGCAAGAGGGGAAATGCGAGATTCTTTCGGATTTTACACGCGCGCCGGGACGGGCTATTCAACGCCGAGATTTTCAAGGGTAAGCAGAGTATCATGCAGCTCGTTTTGCACACAGGTGTCCATTTCACGGAAGACGAGCGGCTGCTGAAATGCCTGCTGCGCAATCAGGACGATCTCGCCAAGACGGGCGTCAAAGTGCCCGGGCCCAGCACCTATCGCAACCTGTTTCGCGACACGCTCAACGCGATGCATAAGGCGGAGCCGTCGGAGGTGGCGCGGGACGTTTTGCTGGACGCGATCCTCGATGATGGGACAGTCAGCCGGGTGATCCTATCGGATGCGAATTTCTTCCGCTCGCCTGCCACGGCCCTGCAAGAAGGCGTGCTTTATCCCGCCGCCGCCGTGCGCATGCTGCGCATGGCGCAGCTTTTCCCCGAAGATGAGATTCGCATCTTTATGGCGATCCGCAATCCCGCCTCCCTCGTGCCGGTGCTTTACGAGAAAGCGGCGGATAAAACCTCGGCGGCGTTCTGGGGGGAGCGGGGGCCGGAGGACCTGCGCTGGTCCGAGACGGTCGGCCAGCTGCGCGAGGCGGCGCCGGGGATTCCCATCACCCTGTGGTGCAATGAAGACGCGCCGCTGATCTGGGCGCAGATCATTCGCGAGATGGCGGGGCTGGCGCCCGAGACCAAGATTAGGGGCGGTTTCGATCTTTTGCAGACGATCATGTCGGAGGAGGGGATGAAGCGCTTTCGCGGCTATCTCGACACCCATCCCGATATGTCCGAGGCGCAGAAGCGCCGCGTGATCACCGCGTTCCTCGACAAATACGCGCTGGAGGAAGAGATCGAAGAAGAGCTCGACATGCCCGGCTGGACCGAGGAATTGGTCGAGCGGATGACGGCGATCTATGACGCGGATGTCGAGGTCATCCGCGCCATGCCGGGCGTCACCCTGATCGCGCCCTAAGTCCCGGCCAATTCGGTGATCACGTCATAGGCCATGGCCACATCTTGGGCCGTGGCGGTGAAGGCACCTGCTTGGAAGCGGATCACGAATGCTCCATCGATCCGGGTCTGGGTCAGGTAAATGCGCCCATCGTCGTTGATCCGGTTCAGCAGGTCTTGGTTATGGGCATCGAGGTCTTCGGCACCGAGATGGCGGAAGGTAAAGAGCGAGAGCATCGGTTGGGTCACGATCTCGAACCCCTCCGTCGCCTCCAGCCGCGCGGCCAAATCCTGCGCCCATGTCACATGGTTGCGGATCATCTCGCGCAGCCCCTCCAGCCCATGGGCGCGGATCAGGAACCATAGTTTGAGCGCGCGGAAGCGGCGGCCCAGCGGCACGGACCATTCGGAATAGTTCACCACGCCATCCGCGCCATGGGTCTTCAGATACTCCGGCTGAATTGCCAAGGTGCGCACCAGATCGTCGGGATTGCGCAGGAAATGCGTGGTGCAGTCAAACTGCGCCCCCAGCCATTTATGCGGGTTCATCACCACCGAGTCGGCCCGTTCGACCCCGGCCCAAAGGCTGCGGAATTCCTGACAGATCATCGCCGACCCGGCCCAAGCGGCGTCGACATGGGTGTAGAGCCCTTCGGCCTCGGCCACATCCATCACCGCGGCAATGTCATCGCTGGCCCCCGCGCTGGTGCCCCCGGTGCAGGCGATGATGCCCGCCGGCAGATGCCCCGCCGCACGGTCGGCGGCGATGGCGGCGCGGAGCGCTTCGGCATCCATCGCGCGGCTCGCCCCTTGGGTCGGAATGCGGACAAGGTTCTCTTCGCCCAGCCCCGCGATCCAGATGGCCCGGTCGACCGAGGTATGCACCTCTGCCGAGCAATAGACCCGAAGGCGCGGCTGGCCCGACAGCCCCGCGCGGTTGCCCTGCCAATCAAGCGCGCGTTCGCGCATGGTCAGCACGGCGCAGAGCGTGGCGGAACTGGCGCTGTCTTGGATCACCCCGGTAAAGCCATCCGGCAGGCCGATCGCTTGACGCATCCAATCGCAAACGCGGGTCTCCAACTCCGTCGCTGCCGGAGAGGTCTGCCACAGCATGCATTGCGCCGCGATGGCCGAGACGAAATATTCCGCCAGCACCGAGACCGGCGCGGCATTGGCGGGGAAATAGGCAAAGAAGCGGGGGTGCTGCCAATGGGTCATGCCGGGCATGAGGGTCTGTTCGAAATCGTCGAAGATCGCCTGCATCGCCTCGGCCCCTTCGGGCGGGGCATCGGGCAGGGCGGAAAGCACCGCGCCGGGGGCCACCTGCGCGCGTACCGGACGGTTGCGCAGACCCGCATGGTAATCGGCGGCCCAATCGGCGGCGCGGCGGCCCCAAGCTCGGAAATCCTCCCAGTTCATGCGCCGCTCCCTTGCTGTGGAATTCTGGTTGTCATCCGCATTTCCTGCCCCATGTTGTTGTATTGTCTCACTGTTGTTCCGCTGGGCTTGACCTCTTCAAGAATGTTGTCACAGCGGCTATGGTGATCGTCACGCCCTTTTGGGCGGTCTTTGACTTGGTAAGTAGCGATCAGGAAACCGTCAAGAATGGCCCCAATGCCCCCCCTGCGCCGCACTGCCCGCTCCCTTCCGATTGCGCTCTTGCGCGCGCGGGAAAGGGTGATGGGGCCGATCCGCGAGATCTTGAACGAAAGCGGCATATCGGAACAGAAGTTCCGCGTGCTGCGCGTGGTCGAGGAATCCGGCCCGATGGAGCAGACCGCACTGGCGCAGCAGGCCTGTCTGCTGCTGCCGAGCCTGACCCGCATGCTGCGCGCGATGGAGGAGGAGGGGCTGCTCAGCCGCGCCAGCGATCCCGATGACGGGCGCAAATCCATCGTCACCATCACCGATCAGGGCCGTCAGGTGATCCAAGATCACGCGGGCGATGCGGCGGCGCTGTTCTCAGATTTCGAGGCGCGTTTCGGCAAGCAGCGGATGGAAGACCTGCTCGATATGCTCGAAGATCTCGTCAATCTGGACATGCAGAAAAAGACCGACGGGCAAAAGAAAGACTGATCGGAAAGATGCGGGCGGGCAGGGGTTAGCCCCCGTTAACCGCCCGCCGTACCGCGCAAATCCCCGCCAGCGCCATGCGGCTGCCATCGGCCTCGGTCGCCGGTGCGCCCTGTTGGGAGAGCGCCCGCAGATAGAGCGGCACAGCCCCGCCCGTGCCGATCACCGCCAGCGTTTGCCCCAGCCAATAGGCCCGCGCCGCCGCCAGTTCCGCCCCGATCAAAGTACCCGCCAGCCGCGCCTCTGCGGTGGGTGGCGGGATGTCTTGCAAGGCCAGTTCGGCCCGGATGGAGGCCAGCCGCCCCGCCATACGCTCAGGCCGCGACAGCCCATCGCTGAGTGCATCGTCAAAGGCCGTGTCGTCCAGCGCCGTGCCCTCGGCGGGGGGGCCATCGCCCAAGAGGGCCAGCAATTCCCCGGTCAGGAAGGTCTGAAAACTCACCACCTCGCCCGCGCTGATCTGCGCCCAGACCGACGTGGCTCCGGGCAGGCAGATCACCCCGTCCCAGTCTTTGTTGAGGCTCAGAAACCCCGCGATGCGCGTCTCGGCCCCTTGCAGCAGACCGCTGGGGGTCTGCTGGCGCAGGGGTGGGATGACCTGAAGGTCGAAGTTTTCGGTGGCGACAGCCATTGTGCGTTCAGCCGTGGCGGAGCAGGGCACCATGCGCGGCGCGGCATCGGTCCTGCCTGCGGGCATGCCAGCGACGAAGACCGGCAGGCGGGGCAGCTGCCACGGCGCGGCGAGCTTAGCGAGCGCGGCGTCGAAGGCCGCGAGGTCGCCGGGTTCGGCAGCCTCGCCATCGCTGATGGCGCTCTCTAGCACCGATGCGCCCTGCATGGCCCAGACCTGCAAACGCGCCTCGTGAACCTCTACCGCCAGCCAATCTGCATTGCTCAAACCCGTCATCGCGCTGCCCCCGTCGTGGAATGTCTCAACGGCATAGGCCCTATGGCCTGCGGGTTCAACGCGTCCGCTGCGCGCAAACAGACGAACCACCAATTTGCTTCAAGCATAAAATATTTATTCTTGAACGAAAAAGCGACTCGCCCTAGGCTCCTTCCAAAGCGAACCAGAGGGGAATTTCGATGCGTGCAATCTGTCTTGGCGGCGGTCCTGCGGGGCTGTACTTCGCGATCTCTCTCAAGCTGCGCCAGCCCGAGGCCGATGTCACCGTGCTTGAGCGCAACCGCCCCGATGACACCTTCGGCTGGGGCGTCGTGCTCTCGGACGAAACGCTGGACAATCTCGAAGCCAACGATCCCGTCTCGGCCAAGGAAATCCGCAGCCACTTCGCCTATTGGGACGACATCGCGCTGCACCACAAGGGCAACACGATCCTCAGCTCCGGCCATGGCTTCTGCGGCATCGGACGCAAGCGCCTTTTGCTGATCCTGCAGGAGCGGGCCCGCGAATTGGGTGTGAACCTTCAGTTCGAGACCGAGGTGAAAGCCGCTTCGGAATACATGGACGACTACGATCTCGTGGTCGCCTCGGACGGTCTGAACTCCAAGACCCGGATGGAGTTCGAGGACACTTTCAAGCCCGACATCGACGTGCGCCGCTGCCCCTTCGTCTGGCTCGGCACGCATCAGAAGTTCGACAATGCCTTCACCTTCATCTTCGAGAAGACCGACAAGGGCTGGATCTGGGTTCACGCCTACCAGTTCGACAAGGACACCGCGACTTTCATCGTCGAATGCAGCCAGGAGACCTTCGACGCCTACGGTTTCGGCGAGAAGACGCAGGAAGAGACCATCGCGATCTGCGAGGAGATCTTCAAGGACCACCTTGATGGCCACAAGCTGATGACCAACGCCAGCCACATCCGCGGCTCGGCTTGGATCAAGTTCCCGCGCGTGCTTTGCGAAAAGTGGAGCCACGAGAATGTCGTTCTGCTGGGCGATGCCTCGGCCACGGCGCATTTCTCGATCGGGTCGGGCACGAAACTGGCGCTGGAATCGGCGATCTCGCTTGCGAAACACGTCACAGACGATGCCGATCTGCCGACGGCTTTCGAGAAATACGAGGAGGCCCGCCGCCTTGAGGTGCTGCGCCTGCAATCGGCGGCGCGCAACTCGGTCGAATGGTTCGAGGACGTGGAGCGCTATCTCGATCTGGACCCGGTGCAGTTGAACTACTCCATGCTGACGCGCAGCCAGCGGATCAGCCATGAAAACCTGCGCGAGCGGGATCCGAAATGGCTTGAGGGGGCCGAGAAATGGTTCCTCGAACAGGCCGGGGCCGACACCAACGGCCCGATCCGTGCCCCGATGTTCGCGCCCTTCCGCCTGCGCGACATGAAGCTCGAAAACCGCATCGTCGTCTCGCCCATGGCGCAGTACAAGGCCGTCGACGGCTGTCCGACCGACTGGCATTTCGTGCATTACGCCGAACGCGCCAAGGGCGGCGCGGGACTGGTCTATACCGAGATGACCTGTGTGAGCCCCGAGGGCCGCATCACGCCGGGCTGCCCCGGCCTCTACGCGCCCGAGCATGAGGCGGCGTGGAAGCGGCTCACGGATTTCGTCCATGCCGAGACCGACGCCAAGATCTGCTGCCAGATCGGCCACTCGGGGCGCAAGGGCTCGACCCAACTCGGCTGGGAGGAGATGGACGCGCCGCTCAAGGCCGGGAACTGGGAGATCATCTCGGCCTCGCCGATCCCGTGGTCGGAAAACAACGCCGTGCCGAAGGAAGCGACGCGCGCCGACATGGACCAGATCCGCGACGAATTTGTCGAGGCCGCCCGCATGGCCGACCGTGCCAATTTCGACATGATCGAGTTGCACGCGGCCCACGGCTACCTGATCTCGTCGTTCATCTCGCCCCTGTCGAACCGGCGCGAGGATGAATACGGCGGCAGCCTCGAGAACCGCATGCGCTACCCGCTGGAAGTCTTCCGCGCCATGCGCGACGCCTGGCCCGAGGAGAAGCCGATGGCGGTGCGTATCTCGGCCAACGACTGGGTCGAGGAAGACGGCGTCACGCCCGAAGAAGCGGTCGAGATCGCGCGCATGTTCAGCGCGGCCGGGGCCGACATCATCGACGTCTCGGCGGGCCAGACCTCGAAACAGGCCAAGCCGGTCTATGGCCGCATGTTCCAGACGCCTTTCAGCGACCGCATCCGCAACGACGGCGGGATCAAGACCATGGCCGTGGGCAATATCTACGAGGCCGACCACGTGAACTCGATCCTCATGGCGGGCCGCGCCGATTTGGTCTGCCTCGCCCGTCCGCATCTGGCCGATCCCTATTGGACCCTGCACGCCGCCGCCGCCATCGGCGACCGCCACGCCGACTGGCCGCTGCCCTACGGCCCGGGCCGGGATCAGGCATGGCGTCTCGCGGACCGTGCCGCGGAGATGGAGAAAGTATGAGCCATATCGTCATCACCGGCGGCGGCACCGGCGTGGGGGCCGAGATCGCCCATGCGGTGGCTGCCACCGGCGCCAAGGTGACCATCATGGGCCGCCGCGAAGCGCCCCTGCGCGAGCAGGGGTTGCCGTTCCAGACCTGCGACGTGACCGATCCGGAGGCCGTGCAGGCCGCCTTCGCCGCCGCGCGCGCTGAGAATGGCCCCATCACCGGCGTCGTCGCCAACGCGGGTGCTGCCCATTCCGCGCCTTTCCACAAGATCACCGCGCAGGACATGACCGACATGATGGCGGTCAATGTCACGGGCGTCTTCAACGTCTGGCAGGCGGCACTGGTGGAGATGAAGGAGGCCGGGCAGGGGCGGCTGATCGTCGTGGCCTCGACCGCGGGGCTCAAGGGCTATCCTTACGTTGCGGGCTATGTCGCGGCGAAACACGGTGTCGTCGGCCTCACCCGCGCGCTGGCGCTGGAACTGGCGCGCACGGGCATCACGGTGAACGCAATCTGTCCCGGTTTCATCGACACGCCGCTGCTGGAACGCTCGGTCGAGAACATCACCAGCACCACCGGCAAGAGCGCCGAGGAGGCCCGCGCCCTGCTGAAACGCGCCAGCCCGCAGAACCGTTTCGTGGAGACCTCCGAGGTTGCGGGCGCCGTGCTTTACCTGCTCTCAGATGCCGCGGCCTCGGTCAACGGCCACGCGCTGGCGCTATCGGGGGGCGAGGTGTGAGCGACGCGGCAAAGGATCGCGTCCGGCTCTGGCTGCGGCTGCTGAAAGTGGTGCGCGGGCTGGAGCAGGAGCTGCGCGATACGCTGCGGCGCGAGCATAACACCACGCTGCCACGTTTCGACGTGATGTCGGCCCTCTCGCGCCATCCCGAGGGGCTGAAGATGAGCCAGCTTTCCGGCGTGCTGCGGGTGTCCAACGGCAATGTCACCGGCATCGCCGACCGCCTCAGCGAAGAGGGGTTGGTGGAGCGCATCCCAGTGCCGGGCGACCGGCGTGCGATGATGCTGCGGCTGACGTCCGAGGGGGCGGCGCAATTCGCCCGCCAAGCGCAGGCGCATGAAGATTGGATCAACGAAAAACTGCGCGGAATCTCCTCCGAGGAAGCCCGCGCCATGGCGGCCCGCCTACAAGCCTTCGCCGCCCAAACGGAAGAAGAGGAAAAAGCCAATGCGCAGTGATGTGACGCATTTTCAATGCGAGATCAAAGACCGGATCGCCACCGTGCGGCTCGACCGGCCCGACCGCAAGAACCCGCTGACCTTCGACAGCTACGCCGAGTTCCGCGACTGGTTCCGCGATCTGGTCTATGCCGATGACGTCGACGTGGTGATCTTCGGCTCCAACGGGGGTAACTTTAGCTCCGGCGGGGATGTGCATGATATCATTGGCCCTTTGACCAAGATGAACATGAAAGAGCTGCTGCAATTCACCCGCATGACCGGCGATCTGGTCAAGGCCATCGTGAACTGCGGCAAGCCGGTGATCGCCGCCGTCGACGGTGTCTGCGTCGGCGCGGGCGCGATCATCGCTATGGCCTCGGACCTGCGGCTGGCGACGGCGGAGGCCAAGACGGCTTTCCTCTTCACCCGCGTGGGCCTTGCCGGCTGCGACATGGGCGCCTGCGCGATCCTGCCGCGCATCATCGGCCAAACCCGGGCCGCCGAACTGCTCTACACCGGGCGCTCGATGTCGGCCGAGGAGGGCGAACGCTGGGGCTTCTACAACCGTCTGGTAACAGGCGAGACGCTGGAAGAAGAGGCCATGACACTGGCCAAGAAAATCCAGGCGGGCCCCAATTTCGCGCATATGATGACCAAGACGATGCTGGCCCAAGAATGGGCCATGTCGATCGAACAGGCGATCGAGGCCGAGGCGCAGGCGCAGGCGATCTGCATGCAAACGGGTGATTTCGAGCGCGCCTACAACGCCTTCGTCGCCAAGGAGCGCCCAGTCTTCGAAGGGGACTGAGCCGAATACGAAAGCCAAAAGATAACACGCGGGGAGGCGTAACCATGGCTGACAAAAGTTTTCTCGACTGGCCCTTTTTCGAACCGCGCCACAAGGAGTTGGCGCTGAAGCTCGACGACTGGGCCAAGCGCGAACTGAAAAACGTGGATCACGGCGACACCGATGGCGCCTGCCGCGATCTGGTGACGATGATGGGTCAGGACGGCTGGCTGCGCCACAGCGGGGCCGAGGGGGACGAGGTGCTCGACGTGCGCACGCTCTGCCTGATCCGCGAAACACTGGCGCGGCACGACGGGCTGGCGGATTTCTCCTTTGCGATGCAGGGACTTGGCACCGGCGCGATCTCGCTCTTCGGGACCGATGAGCAGAAGGCCGAATGGCTGCCCAAGACCCGTTCGGGGCAGGCGATCTCGGCCTTTGCCCTGACCGAGCCGCAGTCGGGTTCGGACGTGGCCAATTCCACCATGACCGCCAAGGCCGATGGCAACGGCTATGTGCTTGACGGGCGCAAGACGTGGATTTCCAACGGCGGCGTCGCGGATGTCTACACCGTCTTCGCCCGCACCGGCGAGGCGCCGGGTGCCAAGGGGCTTTCGGCCTTCATCGTGCCCGCCGACACGCCGGGGCTAAAGGTCGAGGAACGGCTTGAGGTCATGGCCCCGCACCCGCTGGCGACGCTGCATTTCGACGGCGTGAAACTGCCCGGCTCAGCGCTTCTGGGTGAGGCGGGGCGCGGCTTTGCCATCGCCATGTCGGTCCTCGACGTCTTCCGCTCCACCGTGGCGGCCGCGGCCCTCGGCTTTGCCCGCCGCGCGCTGGACGAGGCGCTCACCCGCGTGACCAGCCGTCAGGTGCAGGGCGCGCCCTTGAGCGAGTTGCAGATGGTGCAGGGCCATATCGCGGACATGGCGCTTGACGTCGATGCCGCGGCGCTGCTGGTCTACCGCGCCGCCTGGGCCAAGGACAGCGGCGCGCCGCGCGTCACCCGCGAGGCGGCAATGGCGAAGCTCTTTGCCACCGATCAGGCGCAAAAGGTCATCGACAAGGCGGTTCAATTGCACGGCGGCGATGGTGTGCGTAATGGCGAGGCAGTCGAGCGACTTTACCGTGAAATCAGGGCCTTGCGCATTTACGAGGGCGCCTCGGACGTGCAACGTGTTGTCATCGCGCGACAGACTTTGGGAGCCATGTCATGAAGCTGCATCCGACCGGACATGAAGACACATTCGCCCGCGAAAACCTGCCGCCTTTCGACCAGTGGCCGGATCTGTTGCTGGAGCGTTTCGACTATCCCGAACGCCTGAACGTCGGCGTCGAACTCACTGATAAAATGGTGGAAAAAGGGTTCGGTGATCACACCGCGCTGATCGGCAACGGGCGGCGGCGGACCTATAAGGAGTTGTCGGACTGGACCAACCGTCTGGCCGCGGCGCTGGTTGAGGACTTGGGCGTGAAGCCGGGCAACCGGGTGCTGATCCGTTCGGCCAACAACCCCGCCATGGTGGCTTGCTGGCTGGCGGCGACCAAGGCGGGGGCGGTGGTGGTCAACACCATGCCGATGCTGCGCGCGGGTGAGCTTTCGGCCATCGTCGACAAGGCCGAAATCACCCATGCGCTCTGCGACACGCGGCTGATGGATGAGATGACGGCCTGCGCCAAGACCTCGAAATTCCTCAAGACCGTCGCGGGCTTCGACGGTACCAGCAACCACGACGCCGAGTTGGACCGTCTGGCGCTGGAAAAACCGGTTCATTTTGAGGCGGTGGACACCGCGCAGGACGATGTGGCGCTGCTCGGATTTACATCAGGAACCACCGGTAACCCCAAGGCAACAATGCATTTTCACCGTGATCTTTTGATCATCGCGGATGGCTATGCCCGCGAGGTGCTCAGCGTCAGCCCGGAAGATGTCTTCGTGGGCTCGCCACCCTTGGCCTTCACCTTCGGCCTCGGCGGTCTTGCCGTATTCCCGCTCCGCTTCGGGGCCGCGGCGACGCTTTTGGAGACCGCCAGCCCGCCCAACATGATCGAGATCATCGAGAAGTACAAAGCCACGGTCTGTTTCACCGCGCCGACCGCCTACCGTGCCATGCTGCAGGCGATGGAAGAGGGCGCGGACCTCAGCAGCCTGCGCGCTGCGGTCTCGGCGGGCGAGACGCTGCCCGCGCCTGTTTACCACGAGTGGCAGGAGAAAACCGGCAAGCCCATGCTCGACGGCATCGGGGCGACGGAGATGCTGCATATCTTCATCTCCAACCGCTTCGACGACCACCGCGCCGCTTGCACGGGCAAGCCGGTGACGGGCTACGAGGCCAAGGTGATCGACGCGGAGGGCAACGAGGTGCCCCGCGGCGAGGTGGGGCGGCTTGCGGTGCGCGGGCCGATCGGTTGCCGCTATCTGGGCGACAAACGGCAGGCCGATTACGTCAAGGACGGCTGGAACATCACCGGCGACAGCTTCATCATGGACGAAGACGGCTACCTGAATTTCGCCGCCCGCAACGACGATATGATCATCAGTTCGGGCTACAATATCGCGGGTCCGGAGGTCGAAGCCGCACTTCTAAGCCACCTTTGGGTCAGCGAATGCGGCGTGGTCGCCGCCCCCGACGAGGCGCGCGGCTCCATCGTGCAGGCGCATGTGGTTCTGGTCGAAGGCACGCCAGAAGATTCCAATACCATCAAGATCTTGCAGGATCATGTTAAAGCGACGATCGCGCCTTACAAATACCCGCGCGACATCCGTTTCATCAAGGAGCTGCCCAAGACCGCGACCGGCAAGATCCAGCGTTTCGCGCTGAGAGAGGGCACATGAGCACGTTCGACGAAGCCTCCAAGGGCGCCAAGATGGATTTCGCCAAGGACAAGTCCTATGGCGATTACCTCGGCCTGGACCAGATCCTGACCACCGAGAATCCGCTCGACATGGCGCATGACGGGCTGCTGTTCATCATCCAGCACCAGACGTCCGAGCTTTGGATGAAGCTTGCGATCCACGAGCTGACGGCCTGTCGCAAGGCCCTGCAGGCTGGTGATTTGCGCCCCAGTTTCAAGATGTTGACCCGGGTCGCGCGGATCTTCGAGCAGCTCAATTCGGCTTGGGACGTGCTGCGCACCATGACGCCCAGCGAATACACGCAGTTCCGCCCCTACCTTGGCGCGTCCTCGGGCTTCCAGTCCTACCAGTATCGCTTGATCGAATATCTTCTGGGCAACCGCATCGCCGCGCTGACCAAGCTGCACGAACATACGCCCGAGCCGCACGCGGCGCTCGTGTCGGAGATGCAGCAGCCGAGCCTTTATCAGGTGGCGGTCGATCTGCTTTGTGACCGGATGGGGGTGCCCTCGCTCGCCGGCCAGCCCGAGCCGCGTGCATGGGAGGCCAAGCAAGAGGTGCAAGACCTCTGGCAAAAGGTTTATGAAGACCCGTCCACCCATTGGGAACTCTACGAATTGGCGGAGAAGCTCGTTGATCTTGAGGATTATTTCCGCCGCTGGCGGTTCAACCACGTCACCACCGTGGAACGCATCATCGGATTCAAACGCGGTACGGGCGGCACCTCGGGTGTGACCTATCTGCGCAAAATGCTCGAAGTGGAGCTCTTCCCCGAGCTTTGGCATGTGAGAGGAGCGCTATAAGTGTCTGTTTTGAGAAAAGATCAGTTTGTCCTGCCCGAGGGTGTCATCTACCTTGATGGCAACTCGCTGGGGCCGCTGCCGAAGGCCGCCGCGGCGCGGGTCCAGGAGATGATCACGGACGAATGGGGCGAGATGCTGATCCGCGGCTGGAACAAGGCTGCTTGGATGGAACAGCCCGCCCGCGTCGGCAATATGGTGGCGGGGATCGTCGGCGCGCCCGAGGGTTCGGTTGTCATGGGCGACACGCTCTCGATCAAGGTGTTTCAGGCGCTGGCCTCGGCGCTGAAGCTGCGGCCCGGGCGGAAGGTGATCCTGTCGGACAACGGCAACTTCCCGTCGGACCTCTACATGGCCGAGGGGCTGGTGGGGCTGTTGGAGCAAGGCTATGAGCTGCGCACCGTGGCACCCGAGGAGGTGACGGAAGCCATTAGCGAGGATATCGCCGCCGTGATGCTGACGGAGGTCGATTACCGTACCGGCCGCAAGCACGACATGAAGGCAATCACCGAACTGGCCCATGCCAATGGCGCGGTGATGATCTGGGATCTGGCGCATTCGGCGGGGGCGCTGCCGGTGGACCTTGCAGGCTCCAACTGCGAATTCGCCGTGGGCTGCACCTACAAGTACCTCAACGGCGGGCCGGGCGCGCCGGGCTTCATCTACGTCCGCCCCGATCTGGCCGACGAGGTGCAGCCGGCGCTGGCGGGCTGGCTGGGCCATCGCCAGCCGTTTGCCTTCGACACAAGCTATGAGCCGGGACAGGGGATCGAGCGGATGCGCGTTGGCACGCCGCCGGTCATTCAGCTCACCGCGTTGGAAGTGGCGATGGAGCTTTGGGCCGATGTCGACATGCAGGCGCTGCGGGAGACCTCGGTGGCGTTGCAGGAGCAGTTCATCGAGGAGATCGAGCGCGACGTGCCGCAGCTGACGCTGGCGAGCCCGCGGGGCAGCGCCGAGCGGGGCAGCCAAGTCTCCTTCCGCTTCGAGGAAGGCTATGCCGCGATACAGGCGGTGATCGACCGCGGCGTGATTGGCGACTTCCGCGCGCCCGACATCATGCGCTTTGGCTTCACGCCGCTTTATCTGGACGCCGAGGATGTCTCCAAGGCGGTCGCGATCATCCGCGATGTGATGGAGAACCGCCTCTGGGATAACGAAAAATACAAGACCG
>NZ_SZNL01000008.1:152204-178620 GCF_005068605.1 Sulfitobacter sp. 15WGC
CGCGCGCCCGACATCATGCGCTTTGGCTTCACGCCGCTTTATCTGGACGCCGAGGATGTCTCCAAGGCGGTCGCGATCATCCGCGATGTGATGGAGAACCGCCTCTGGGATAACGAAAAATACAAGACCCGCGCGCGGGTGACCTGACAGTATCAGGCGCAGGCGTTAAGCTGGCACAACGATCCAACAAAACGGGCCCGGCAAAGAGGCTCAAACCAACCAAGGGAGACTGAAATGAAGATGAAATCACTGGTGATGGCGGCCTCGGTCGCGGCATTGGCGGCAGGCGGCGCATGGGCCGAAGAGGGCAAGGTAAAGGTCGGCATGATCACCACGCTTTCAGGCGGCGGCGCGGGCCTTGGCATCGACGTGCGCGACGGGTTCCTGCTGGCCACTAAGATGGCCGGGAACGAGAACCTTGAGGTCGTGGTCGAGGACGACCAGCGCAAGCCCGAGATCGCGGTGCAACTGGCCGACAAGATGATCCAGTCCGAGAAGGTCGACGTGATGACCGGCATCATCTGGTCCAACCTCGCCATGGCCGTGGTGCCAGCGGCGACCGCGCAGGGCAAGTTCTACCTCTCGCCCAACGCTGGTCCCTCCGCGCTGGCAGGCAAGGGCTGCAACCCGCTTTACTTCAACGTGGCTTGGCAGAACGACAACCTGCACGAGGCTGCAGGCGCCTATGCCAATGACGCAGGTCACAAGAACAGCTTCATCCTCGCGCCGAACTACCCCGCGGGTAAGGACGCGCTGACCGGCTACAAGCGCACCTATGAGGGCGAAGCGGCGGGCGAGGTCTATACCGATCTGGGCCAGACCGACTACGCCGCCGAGATCGCGCAGATCCGCGCCTCCGGTGCTGACAGCGTGTTCTTCTTCCTGCCCGGCGGCATGGGGATTTCCTTCCTCAAGCAATACGCCAACTCCGGCGTGGAACTGCCGGTGGTGGGGCCGGCCTTCAGCTTTGATCAGGGCATCCTTCAGGCCGTGGGCGAAGCCGCTGTTGGGATCAAGAACACCAGCCAGTGGAACAAGGATCTCGACAACGCGGCCAACAAGACCTTTGTCGAAGCCTTTCAGGAGGAATACGACCGTCTGCCCTCGCTCTACGCGAGCCAAGGCTATGACACGGCGAACCTGCTGCTGAGCGCGATGGAAAAGGCCGATGTGTCGGATGCCGAGGCCTTTGGCGCGGCGCTGAAAGAGGCTGATTTTGACAGCGTGCGGGGCAAATTCTCGTTTGGTAACAACAACCACCCGATCCAAGACTACTATGTGCGCGAAGTGGTCAAGGAGGGCGATGTCTATACCAACAAGCTCATCGGCCCCTCGCTGACCGATCACGCTGACGCCTACGCGGCCGACTGCAAGATGTAATCCCGCGCGCCCCGGCGCTGATTTCGGTCGCCCGGGGCCGACAAACTAACGCTTTCACGCCGGGCTTCGTCCGGCGCGCCGGGAGGCTTTGCCAAATGTCATTCATCCTGCTCGTCGAACAGGTGCTGAACGGGGTCCAATCCGGGGTCATGTTGTTTCTCATGGCCGCCGGGCTCACGCTCATCTTCGGGGTCATGGGGTTGATCAACCTCGCCCATGGCTCGCTCTACATGGTCGGCGCCTTTGCCGCCGCGGC
Organism: Sulfitobacter sp. 15WGC; assembly: GCF_005068605.1. NCBI lineage: Bacteria > Pseudomonadati > Pseudomonadota > Alphaproteobacteria > Rhodobacterales > Roseobacteraceae > Sulfitobacter > Sulfitobacter sp. 15WGC. The sequence goes on from NZ_SZNL01000008.1 coordinate 153,841, forward strand.
GGTGGCGGCGGCCACCGGGTCTTTCCTTCTGGCGCTAGTGGCCGCACTTGCCGCTGCCGCCTTGGCGGGCTGCCTGATCGAGATGACGGTGATCCGCCGCCTCTACGACCGTGACCACCTCGATCAGGTTCTGGCGACCTTCGCGATGATCCTGATCTTTTCCGAGGGTACGCGGTTCTTCTTTGGCTCCTTCCCGCTGTTTCTCGACATTCCCGCCGCGCTGGCGGGGCCGGTGACGCTGCCGGGCGGCATCCAGTATCCGCTTTATCGCCTCGTCATCATCGGCGTGGGCCTTGCCATCGCCGCCGGTCTCTTTTTGCTGATCGCCCGCACGCGCATCGGCATCCAGATCCGCGCGGGCGAGGCCGACCGCGAGATGATCGCGGCGCTCGGTGTCGATATCGCCAAGCTCTACACGCTGGTCTTCGCGCTCGGGGCCGCCCTTGCGGGACTCGCCGGGGCGTTGGTGGGCGCGATCCAGTCGGTGCAGGTGGGCATGGGCGAGCCGGTGCTGATCCTTGCCTTCGTGGTGATCGTCATCGGCGGCATCGGCTCAATCAAGGGCGCACTTATCGGCGCGCTGCTGGTGGGGCTGACGGACACGCTGGGTTCGGTCCTGCTGCCGCTGTTCTTTGCCAATTTCATGGAGGCTTCGGCGGCCACCTCCGTCGGCTCCTCGCTCGCTTCCATGTCAATCTACATTCTCATGGCGGGGGTTTTGCTTTTCAAACCCACCGGCCTGTTTGGGGAGGCCTAAGCCATGATGCGCGAAACACTTGTAAACGTCTTTCTCTTCCTGCTCCTGCCGGTCACGGCGCTGGCGGCCTTCGCGCTGGACGAGCCTTTCATCATCACGCTGGCCACCAAGGCCGCGATCCTCGCGCTGGCTGGCGTGGGGCTGAACATCGCGCTCGGACTGGGCGGGCTGGTGAGCTTCGGTCACGCGGCGTTCTTCGGTCTCGGCGGCTACGCCATGGGCATCCTTGCCGCCCATGCCCAGAGCTATACGCCGATCATGGAGAGCCCCTTCCTGATCGAAGGCACCAAGTCCATGCCCATCATCTGGCTGGTGGCGATCGTGGTCTCCGCGCTGGCGGCGCTGCTGATCGGGGCGCTGTCTTTGCGCACCTCGGGCGTCTATTTCATCATGGTCACGCTGGCCTTCGGGCAGATGCTTTTCTACTTCTCGATCTCCTGGCCGGCCTATGGCGGCGAGGACGGGCTGTCGATCTACGTGCGCAACGGCTTTCCGGGGCTGAACACGCTGGACCCGCTGACTTTCTTCGCCATCGCCTTTGCCGTGTTGGCGCTGGTGCTGCTCATGGCGGGCCGTCTGGCGCGCGCGCCCTTTGGCTTGGCGCTCTCGGCAGCCCGCCAGAACGCCGAGCGGGTCGAGGCCGTGGGCCTCGCACCTTTCCGGCTGCGTCTGGTGGCCTTTGTCATCTCGGGCGCGGTCACCGGGCTTGCGGGCGCGCTTTTCGCCGATCTCAACCGTTTCGTCAGCCCCACGATGTTCTCGTGGCACACCTCTGGCGAGATCATGGTCTTCGTGATCCTCGGCGGGGTGGGGCGGCTTTTTGGCCCGGTTGCCGGGGCGGCGCTGTTCATCTTGCTGGAGCATGTGCTGGGTGGATTGTCGGAGTTCTGGCACATCTACCTCGGCTTCCTGCTGCTGATGGTGGTGCTCTTTGCGCGGGGCGGCATGATCGGCCTCATCGCCGGACGGGAGGTGGCCCATGACTGAACAGACGACTGATGTGCTTTTGGACGTGCGCAACCTGCACAAGAGCTTCGGCGCCTTGAAGGCCACGGATGATGTCTCAATCACTCTGCGCCCGGGCGAGATCCATGCGCTCATCGGCCCCAACGGGGCGGGCAAGTCGACGCTGATCAAGCAGATTGCGGGCGGGCTGCGCTCGGACAGTGGCTCGGTGCATTTTGCGGGGCAGGACGTGACGCCGCTCAGCACGGTCCAGCGTGCGCGGGCCGGGCTGGGGCGGACCTTCCAGATCTCCTCGTTGGCGATGGAATACACGGTGCTGCAAAACGCGGTGCTGGGCGCGCTTGGCCAGTCGGGCCGGGTGATGCGTTTCTTCGCCCCGGTGATGCGGCAGGCGGAGTTGCGGGCCGAGGCGATGCGCGCGCTGGAACTGGTGGGGCTGGCCGATCACGCGGCCAAGCGCACCTCGGACTTGTCGCACGGCCAACGCCGGCAGCTTGAGGTCGCGGTGGCGCTGACGCTGCGGCCCAAGGTCTTCCTGATGGACGAACCGATGGCGGGGCTGGGTGCCAGCGGCTCGCGCGAGATGACCGGCTTTCTCGATGGTCTCCGGGCCGAGGCGCCGATCCTGTTGGTGGAGCATGACATGGACGCGGTCTTTGCACTCGCCGACCGCATCTCGGTGCTGGTTTACGGGCGCATTATCGCCAGCGGCACGGCGGCCGAGATCAAGGCCGATCCACAGGTCCGCGTGGCCTATCTGGGCGAGGAGGACGCGGCATGAGCCTGCTGGAACTGAAGGACATCACCGCCTCCTACGGGCCGACGCAGGCGCTTTTCGGCGTCGATCTGGCGCTGGAGGCGGGCGAGGTCTGTGCGCTGATGGGGCGCAACGGGATGGGCAAATCCTCCACCATCAAGGTGATCTGCCGGATGCTGAAACACGACGGGGGCAGCCTGCGTCTGAATGGGCGCGACATCGCGGGATTGCCGTCGTTTCGCGCTGCACAGGCTGGCGTGGGGCTGGTGCCCGAGGGGCGGCGCTGTTTCGCGACGCTGACGGTGCATGAAAACCTCATCGCCGCCGCGCGCCCCGGCCCGTGGGATGAGGCGCGGGTGGTCAAGCTTTTCCCCCGCTTGGGCGAGCGGCGGGATCAGGCGGCAGGCTCACTCTCGGGCGGGGAGCAGCAGATGCTGGCGATTGGCCGCGCGCTGATGACCAACCCGCAACTCCTGCTGTTGGATGAGGCGACCGAGGGGTTGGCCCCGGTGGTGCGTCAAGAAATCTGGGCCGCCGTGGCCGAGTTGAAGCGCGACAGCGGTCTGGCGCTTCTGGTGGTGGACAAATCCCTCGCCGAGCTGCGGCGCGTGGCCGATCACGCCGTCATCCTCGAACGGGGCCGCTCGGTCTGGTCCGGTCCGATGCCCGCGCTCGATACTCAAATCGCCGACCAATTCCTCGGCGTGTGACTGTTAACAAAAAGGAACACGACATGTCGCATCAAATCATTCAGCCCGAAGGCTGGGCCCCCGCGAAAGGCTATGCAAACGGCGTGCTGAGCGCGGATGGTCATCTGTTCGTCGGCGGTCAGATCGGCTGGACCGCCGAGCAGAAGTTCGAATGCCACGATTTCATCGGCCAGATGAAACAGGCGCTGCAAAACATCCGCGACGTGGTCGAAGCCGCCGGCGGCACGCCCGAGGATATCACCCGGCTGACGTGGTATGTCACGGATAAGAAAGAATATCTCGCCGCGCAAAAGGACGTGGGCCGCGCCTACCGCGAGGTAATGGGCAAGCATTTCCCGGCAATGGCGATGGTGGTCGTCGCCGGTCTGGTCGAGGATGAAGCCAAGCTTGAGATCGAAGCCGACGCGGTGATTGCGCGCTAAGCCAAACCGCCGTCGGGGTTACCCCCGGCGGCGCAGCGCCGGAAGGGCCGCCGAAAAGGCCGAGGAAAGCGCAAAGAGACCCGCCGCGATGCTGACGATGCTGGGCCCCGTGGGCGTGTCGAACTCCAGCGAGGCCAGCAGCCCCCCGAGGGCCGCCACCGCGCCCAGACCCATGGCCCAAAAAGCCATGGTTTCCGGTGTACGGGCAAAGGGGCGGGCACTGGCGGCGGGGATGATCAGCATCGCCGCGATCAGCAGCGCGCCAACCACTTTGATCGCTACGGCCACCATGATTGCCAGCGCCAGCGTCAGGATCAATTGCTCGCGCCGCGGATTGCCGCCTGCGGCCTGCGCCAGATCGGGGTTCAGCGTCGCCGCCAGCAGCACCGACCAGCGCCAGGCCAGCAGGAGCGCCACCGCCACGGCGCCGCCCCAGATCACGCCGAGGTCAAAGCGCGTTACGGCGAGGATCTCACCAAAGAGGTAGGACGACAGATCGACCCGCTGCCCCGGCAACAGGGACACGGCCACGAGGCCAAGGGCCAGTGCGGAATGGGCCATCACGCCCAAAAGCGCGTCGGCGCTGACATTGCGGCCCGACAGCGTGCTGATCACCAGCGCCATGACGAGCGCCACCAAAAGCACGCCCGCAGTGATCGGCAGATCGGTCGCCAACGCCAGCGCCACGCCCAAGAGGGCAGCATGGCTGGTGGCATCGCCGAAATAGGCCATGCGCCGCCAGATCACGAAACAGCCTAAAGGGGCAGCGGCCAGCGCCACGCCCAATCCAGCGAGGGCGGCGCGCAGAATGAAATCGTCAAGCATTCTCGGTCTCTTGGTGGTGGCCGTCACAGGCGGCGCCGTGATGGTGGTGGTGATGGTCGTGATCGTGCCGGTAGAGCGCCAGCGCCCCTTGGGTGCCGCTGCCAAAGAGGGCGCGGTATTCGGGCGCTTCGGAGACGGTCTCGGGCGTGCCTTCGCAGCAGACATGGCCATTGAGGCAGAGCACTCGGTCGCTCGCCGCCATGACGACATGCAGATCGTGGCTGACCATCAGCACGGCGCAGCCGAGGTCTTGGCGCACGGCTTCGATCTGGCGGTAGAAGGCGGCGGAGCCGGGCTGATCCAGCCCCTGCGTCGCCTCGTCGAGGATCAGCAGATCGGGCCTTTCCAGCAGGGCGCGGGCCAGCAGCACGCGTTGGAATTGCCCGCCCGAGAGGTCGACCATCTGCCGCTCTGCCAGTTCCGGCACGCCAGCGGTGGCCAGCGCGTCGCGGATCGCTTCAGGCTTTTGGCGGCGGGGCAGGTTGATGAAACGGCGCACGGTAAGCGGCAGGGTCGCGTCGATTTGCAGCTTTTGCGGCACATAGCCGATGCGCAGCCCCGGTTTGCGGGTGATCTTGCCCGCCGCCGGTTTCAGCGCGCCGATCAGCGCGCGCAGCAGGCTGGATTTGCCCGACCCGTTGGGGCCGACGATGGTGACGATCTCACCCGCGTCGATATTGAAGTTCACGTCGCGCAGGGCGATCTGACCGTCGTGGCGCAGGGTCAGGCCGCGCGTATTGATCAGGCTCATGCACCGGGCTCCTGACAGGCGGGGCAGAGGCCCTCGGCCTCGACCACGCTGCGCTCGATCCGGAAGCCAGCGGCGCGGGCGGCATCGCCAAGGCGGCTTTTGTTCGGGGTGGTATCGGCCTCCGCCACCGAGCGGCAGCTGCGACAAATCAGAAAGGCGGGTGCGTGATCCTCGCCCGGGTGCACGCAGCCGACATAGGCGTTGAGCGCTTCGATCTTATGGGCAAGCCCGGCTTTCACCAGAAAATCCAAGGCGCGATAGGCCACGGGGGGCTGCGCGCCCAGTCCCTCGGCCGACAGGCGGGCGAGCAGGTCATAGGCGCCCAAGGCGCGGTGTTCCGACAGCAGGATCTCCAGCGCGCGGCGGCGCACCGGGGTCAGCCGCAGCCCGCGTTCGGCGCATTGCGCTTCGGCCACCTGCATGGTGCTCCGCACGCAGGCGGCGTGGTCATGATCACTGAATCCTATGGGGCGCATGGGGAACCTCAATTCGTTTCGGTATTGATATGTTATAACAGCGGTGTTAGCAAGGTGATACTATAACATTTTGAAGGTCTGCCATGTATCGTTTTACGCTCCCCGCCGCCGTTCTCGCCGCTGCCGCGTCGCCGCTTTGGGCGGATGTCCCCGCCGTTGCGACAGATATCGCCCCGGTGCATGGGCTGGTGTCGCTGGTGATGGAAGGGGTCGGCACGCCCGACCTCATCGTGCCGCCGCGCAGCTCGCCCCATGGCTATGCCATGCGCCCCTCCGAGGCGCGCGCGCTGAGCGGGGCCGATCTGGTCGTTTGGGTCGGCCCGTCGCTGACCCCATGGCTGGCCGATCCGCTGCAATCGCTGGCGGGCAGTGCGAGCCATCTGGCCTTGATGGCGCAGCCCGGCACGCGGGTTCTGGCCTTCCGCGAAGGGGCGACCTTTGAGCCGCATAGCCACGGTGACGAGGGGCATGAGGGTCATGAGGGCCATGATCACGCCGAGGAAGGGCATGACCACGACGCGCTTGGGCATGATGATCACGATCATGACCACGAGGGGCATGACCACGAAGAGCATGGTCACGAGGAGCATGACGAAGAGCATGACCACGGCGACCACGACCACGAGGCGCATGACCACGAGGGGCACGACCACGGGGATCATGACGATCACGGACATGGCGAGAAGGATCACGACGACCACGGCCATGACGACCACGATCACGACGACCACGGCCATGACGACCACGGCCACGACGATCACGGTCACGACGACCACGGCCACGAAGGCCACGATCACGCCCATGACGGCGACGATCCCCACGTCTGGCTCGACCCCCGCAATGGGCAGCTTTGGCTGGGCCAGATCGCCGAGGCGCTGGCGGAGCTAGACCCCGAGAACGCCGCGCAATACCGTGAGAATGCCGAGGCCGCTCAGGCCGAGCTTGCGGTCTTGGAGGAAGACATCGCCGAGACTCTCGCCCCAGTCAAAGACCGCCCCTTCATCGTCTTCCATGACGCCTACCACTATTTCGAAGCGCGTTTCGACATCGAAGCCCGTGGTGCCATTAGCGAAAATGACGCCCGCGCCGCGGGGGCTGCGCGTGTGGCAGAGCTGCGCGACCTAGTGGCCGAGAGCGGCGCGAAATGCGTCTTTGCCGAGCCGCAGTTCAACCCCGGCCTGATCGCCGCCGTGACCGAAGGGCAGGAAACCGGGACCGGCACGCTTGACCCGATCGGCGCGGATCTGGAGCTGGGCGTTTCTTTCTACCCCGATCTGCTGCGCGGCATGGCGCAGAGCATGTCTGACTGCCTGTCGGACTGATTTAACGACTGGCCAGAGACACGGCCAATAAAAACGGCCTAATAAAAAGTGGTGCAGCCGGGGAAGCTGCACCACATCTTACATGCTGAAATGACTTTTATAGAATTCTGATCAGACGGCGATCTTGCCGCCGCCTTGCTTGGTAATGACGACCACCGCAGGGCGCGGGGGCATCTTAGGGTCGAAGTCGGGCCAGCGGGTGGCCGGGTCCTCAAAGGTGCTTTCCCGCTCGAAACCGGGGATGTCCTTGGTGCCATCCGTGCCCGGGTGCTGCACCGCGACAAAGAGCGTTTCGCCATCCTCGGTGAAGTAAGGGCCGCACATCTCACCGCCCACGGGGCAGCGGAAGAAGAGCTTCGAGGTGCCGCGCGCCTCGCCTTCGGTCTCTAGCGCGTAGAGCCCGTCGGATTTGCCGGTCTTGCCCCAGCTGCTGCCCTGATCGGTGCTGATCCAGAGCCGCCCGTCGGCGTCCATCGCGGCATTGTCGGGGCTGCCGAACCAGCCGTGCTCCGATGTCTCGGGGTTCCACTGGGCACCGACTTCGGCCACCTTTGGGTCACCACATTGCACGAGGATCGACCAAGTGCCGCTGGTGGCGGCGTGGTCGGCATTTGCTTCCTTGATCTCGATGATATGGCCAAAGCTGCTTTCCGGGCGCGGGTTGGCGGCGTTGGTGTCACCCTGCTTGCGCTTGGTGTTGTTGGTCAGCAGGATATAGGCCGTGCCATCGCCGCGCGGCTGCGCGTCTTCGGGGCGGTCCATCGGGGTGGCGCCCAGCAGGTCGGCGGCCAGACGGGTGTCGATCATCACGTCGCCTTGGTCGTTGAACCCATTCTCGGCGGTCAGCGGCCCGGTTCCATGCACCAGCGGCAGCCAGTTGATCGTGCCGTCCTCCTCAAACCGCGCGACGTAGAGCGTGCCATCGTCCAGCAGAGTGCCATTGGCCGCCGGATCATCGGAAACCGTCCCCGCAGAGACGTATTTGTATTGATAATCAAAGCGGTTGTCGTCGCCCATATAGACCACGAGCTTGCCATCTTTGCTGACCGTGGTCTCGGCGCCCTCATGGCGGAAACGGCCCAGAGCGGTGCGTTTGACGGGGGCTGAGGTCGGGTCCATCGGGTCAACCTCGACCACCCAGCCGAACTTGTTGGGCATGTTCGGCTCGGCGTCCACGTTGAAACGGTCGTGTTTCTGACCCCAAGCGTACCACATGCCCGGCACGCCGTAGCGGTCCCAAGATTTCTCTTCCGCGGCACCGGTGATGTCGGGTTTCCCATCGGCATCCAGTTTGTCGGTCCAGAAATAGCCGTGGAAGTTCTCTTCGGCCATCAGCCATGTGCCCCAAGGGGTCAGCCCGCCCGCGCAGTTGTTGAGCGTGCCGATGACCTTGGTGCCGCTGGGGTCGTCGTTGGTTTGCAGCCGCGCGTGACCGGCGGCGGGGCCGCTCAGCGTCATCGCGGTGTCGAGCGGGGTGATGCGGCGGTTCATCTTGCCGTCGCGGACCACTTGCCATTTGCCTGCCGCATCGCGGGCGATCTCGACGACCGAGCCGCCGTGGGCTGCCATTTCGATGTCGATCAACTCAGGCGTCATGCCTTTGAAGTTCACCTTGTCCTGACGGCCGAGACCGGGGAACATGACCTCTTCGTTGGTGTATTCGTGGTTCACGCAGAGCAGCCCGCGGCTGCCGTCGTCGTTCAGGGGCACGAAACCCACGTAGTCGTTGTTATAGCCGAACTGTTTCGACTGCGCGGCGGCGGTCTGGTTCATCACGTCGAATTCCGGCGCATCGGCGGTGATCGGATCGCCCCACCGCAGCAGGATCTGCGCGTCATAGCCGGGGGCGACGTGGTGGGTTTCGTCATTGCCCCATGCCAGCTCGTCAAAGACATAGCGGCTTTCGGCGGCGCGGGCCTTGGACGGGGCGATGGCGGCGGCACTGCCGAAAAGGGCGGTGGTGGCCGACACCCCAAGCATCCCGCGCAGGATGTCGCGGCGGCCATAGCGGGCGTTGATCACATCGCCGATGGTACGCGACAGGTTCGCGTTGGTGGGGATGTCGTCGAAGGCCTCAAAGGCTTCGGCCTTGTTGCCGATGGCGGGGTCGTTGAGAATCTCGCGGCGGGTCATCATGCTTCCTTAGGTGACTTGGCTGGCCTCCATTTGCACCATGACTGTCACGGTTTTATGACGCGTCAGACTGTGCTGCGGCGAAATCCTACGATGAGTTGGCGCAGGCCCAAAGCCGCGCCCGCAAAGATCGCGGCGAGGGTCACCGGCCCGCTGAAGGCCAGCACCGAGATGGCCGAGATGCCTTGCCCGATGGTGCAGCCCATGGCGATCACCGCACCAACCCCCATCAGCCCTGCGCCGAATATCTGGCGGCGGAGTTCGCGCGGGTCTTCGCAGGCTTCCCAGCGGAAATGCCCTTGCCAGAGCGAACCCAGAAAGGCCCCGACCCAGACCCCCGCGACCGAGCCGATGCCAAAACTCAGCGGGCGGACCGAGCCCTGCATCGCATAGAGCAGCGTCTCTCCCACGGGGGCGGCATAGCTATGCGACATCAGCGTTTGCGCGCCAAAACCGGTCTGCGCCAGCCACGCCGTGCCCGCCCAGCCCGAGGTGATCGCCAGCCCGGCCACGGCGCCCCAGACCACTTTGCGCAGATCGCGGCGAAAGCTGCGGGCGCCGAGCATCAGCAGGCAGACCGCGAGGCCCAGCAGAATGCCGATCAGCGCCACCGATCCGCCGGTAAGCGCGGCCACCGCATGGGCGATCCCATCCGGCGGCCCGGCGTTCATCTGGCGCGGGAAGAGCAGGGCGCGCGCCGGGGCAAGCGGGCCGGAGAGCACGGTAAAGGCCGCAAGCCCCATGACCAAGACAATCACGAAGGCGCGCAGGTCACCCCCGCCCAACCGCGCCAAAGCGCCAAAGCCGCAGGTGCCCGCCAGCGCCATGCCATAGCCGAAGATCAGCCCGCCAAAGACCGCGGGCACCCAAGAGAAGGCGATCGTCAGGTGAAAGGCGCGGTCGAGGTTGATCAGCCCCAAGCTGGCAAGGGTGAAACTGCCCAGCATCGCCACGCCGATGGCCAGCCCCCACATCCGCATTCGGTCGCCCGATCCGCCATAGAGCAGGTCTTCGATCGCGCCCAGCGTGCAAAACCGCCCCAATCGTGCCGCGAGGCCCAGCAACACGCCGCCCAGTCCGCCCAGAAGGGCGGCGGTCAGCGGCTGGCCCCAAAGCTCAATCATCCTTGCAGAACAATTCGTAGACCAGTTCCAGCATCTTGCGGGGCCGGTCATCGGCAAGCCGGTAATAGATCGTCTTGCCATCGCGGCGCGGCGTGACCAGACCTTCGAGTCTGAGCCGCGACAGCTGCTGCGACACCGCCGCCTGCCGGGTGGACAACAGCGCTTCCAACTCGCTCACCGATTTTTCGCCAGAGATGAGGTGACACAGGATCATCAACCGCCCCTCATGGCTGATCGCCTTGAGGAAATTCGACGCGGTCACGGCATTGGTCAGCATCCGGTCCATGTCCTCTTGGGACATGTCGGGGGTCATCACGGGCAGGCTTGTCATTCGGTCGGATCCTCGAAATCGGTCTTGTCGTGCAAGAGCGTATCAAGCATGGGCCAGAAGAACTCCGCACCGGGGTAGCCTTCGAGGCGGCCCAATTCGACATCGTCTTCGACCAGCAAAAAGGTCGGGGTGAAGATCACCGCGCGCTGCGGGGTGACGCTCTCTTCCACGGCGGCGATATCGACGCGGCGCAGCGGGGCGAAAGCCCCTTCGGCGGTCTTGGGGTAGGCGGGGGCGATCTCTTCGTCCCAACGCTGGCAATAGATGCAGCCGGGCTGTTCGACCATGACCAGTTCCACCGCCTCGACGGGCCGGGCGGGCAGGGCGGTCAGGGCCGCAAGGCTCAAGGCGGTCAGGGTGCGGATCATCGGCTTGCCTGATTGACGTTTGGACGACACTCAACGTAATTTGAATATGTGAATTGTTCAAGCGCGGCGGACCAGCGCGGCGCGGGCGGGGGGTAACATGTTCGACATCACCTATGCAGGCGCGCTTTTCGCAGGGCTGCTCAGCTTCTTTACGCCCTGCATTCTGCCGATGGTGCCATTCTACCTTAGCTATATGGCGGGGCTCAGCGTGACCGAATTGCGCGGCGATGGTGCAATCGCGCCGGGGGCGCAGCGGCGCTTGGTGTTGTCTTCGCTGCTCTTCGCGCTTGGGGTCACGACGATCTTTGTTCTGCTGGGCATGGGTGCCACGGCCATCGGGCAGGTGTTCACCCAGTACCTTGAGCCGCTGAGCTGGGTGGCGGCAGCGATCCTTACGGTCTTTGGTCTGCACTTCCTCGGCGTGATCAAAGTGCCGCTGCTCTACCGCGAGGCGCGGTTGGAGGGGGGCGGCAAGCCCACCTCGGTCTGGGGCGCCTATGTCATGGGGCTGGCCTTCGGCTTTGGCTGGACGCCCTGTGTCGGCCCCGCGCTGGCGGCGATCTTGATGATTGCCTCAGGCATGGGCGATATCGCCCGGGGCGGGCTGTTGCTGGCCGCCTATGGCGCGGGGATGACCGCGCTCTTCGTGGTGGCCGCGCTTTTCGCCAAACCGTTTCTTAACTGGGCCGCGCGGCATATGGCGCTGGTGCAAAAGGTGGAAAAGGCGATGGGGGTGATGCTGATCCTTTTTGCCGTGCTGATCGTGACCGGCGGGGTGCAACTGATCGCGGATGCGATGATCCGTTGGTTCCCCAGCTTCACGACGCTAGGATAGACGCAACAATCAGGAGGAGGACGCCAAGATGATCGGATCGAGGATAGGAGCCGCAGTGGCGGCGGCGATGCTGGCCTGGCCTTTGGCCGCGGCGGAACTGGGCGACGACGGGCTGCACAAGACACCCTGGATGCGCGACACCTTCAAAGACCTGCGCGAGGATCTGGAGGAGGCTAGGGGCGAGGACAAACGTCTGATGCTGATGTTCGAGCAACGCGGCTGCATCTATTGCACCAAGATGCACGTAGAGGTTTTCCCCTCCCCCGAAATCGCCAATTACATCGAAGAGAATTATTTTGTCGTGCAGCTGAACCTGCATGGCGATATCGAAGTGACCGATTTCGATGGGGAGACGCTTTCGGAAAAGCAGATGGCGCGGAAATGGGGGATTCTCTTCACCCCGACGCTGATGTTCCTGCCCCATGAGGTGGCCGAAGACGCGACCGCGCCGCAGGCGGCGGTGGCGGTGATGCCGGGCGCGTTCGGCAAGGGCACGACGCTTGATATGCTCACTTGGGTGAACGAGGAACGTTATGCATTCGAAGGCGATGAGGATTTCCAACGCTACCACGCGCGGATGATCCAAGAGCGCAACAATGGCAGCACGGATTGACCGGGGGAAAGCGGCCCTGCGCGTGTAAAGCTATTCAAAAGTTTGAATTTGTTGTTGCGCCGCGCCGCATCCCTGTCTTAGGGTCAGGTAAACCGGATCACACATCACCGTGATCGGCACTGGGAGGAAGTTTTCGATGATGAGATGGATCGCCGCCGCAATTGTGTCGGGCGCGCCCGTTCTGGCCGCCGCTGAAACCGTGGCACCTGCCGACGTGACCTATGATGACTATGGTTCGGTTGAACAATCCCTGACCGGGACACCCGGCGATGCCGCCAAGGGTGCGGCCATCGTCGGCAGCAAGAAGGCGGGCAACTGCGTGGCCTGCCACCAGATCAGCGCGCTTAGCGAGGTTCCCTTTCAGGGCGAAATCGGTCCGATGCTCGACGGGGCTGGCGACCGCTGGAACGAGGCCGAGTTACGCGGCATCGTGGCCAATAGCAAGATGACCTTTGAAGGCTCGATGATGCCTTCCTATTACAAGACCAGCGGCTATATCCGCCCCGGCGACGGGTTCACCGGCAAAGCGGGAACCGAACCTTTGCCGCCGCTGCTGGACGCGCAGCAAATCGAAGATGTCGTGGCCTTTCTGGCGACGCTTAAGGAAGAGTAACGCGGCCCCGCCGCCCTGCGAGAGCAGGCGGCGGCGGTGGACCGGTGCAAGAGATCGCGAGCCTAAGCCTCGTGGAACGGAATGACGGCGCCCCGCGCCGCAGACGAACAAGGAGATGAGAGATGAACTTCTCAAGACGTGAAACTCTGGGCCTCGGCCTTGGCGCCATGGCGCTGACCATCCTGCCGGTGGGGGCTTCGGCCGCCACGGTGGACGAACTGATCGCGGAATTCACCGGCGGGGCCGACATGGCCGACACCGGCGTGACCCTGACCGCGCCCGAGATCGCCGAGAACGGCAACACCGTGCCAATCTCGGTCGAGGCGCCGGGCGCTTCGGTCATCATGGTGCTGGCCGCGGGCAACCCGACGCCGCCCGTGGGCACCTTCAACTTCGGCCCGCTGGCAGGCAGCCGCAGCGCCTCCACCCGCATCCGGCTGGCGCAGACCCAAGACGTCATCGCCATCGCCAAGCTGGAAGACGGCACATTCGCCCGCACCAGCGCCGAGATCAAAGTTACAATCGGTGGCTGCGGCGGCTAAGCCCGCGCGCCCCAAACCAGGAGTTTAGAAAATGGCAGAAGGTGTAACACCCCGCGTCAAAGTGCCGAAAAAGGCCGAGGCCGGCGAGGTCATCACGATCAAGACGCTGATCAGCCACCCGATGGAATCGGGCCAGCGCAAGGACAGCGACGGCAACGTCATCCCGCGTTCGATCATCAACCGCTTCACCGCCGAGTTCAACGGCGAGAGCGTGATCGATGTGAAGATGGAACCGGCGATGTCGACCAACCCCTATTTCGAATTCGACGCCACCGTTCCGGAAGCGGGTGAGTTCAAATTCACGTGGTACGACGACGACGGTTCGGTCTACGAAGAAGTCAAATCCATCGCCGTCGGCTGACCCATCGGGTCAGCCAAGCGGCGCATGGAACAGGGAGGAAAGACATGAAATTCAAGGCAATGACCGCGGTCGCGGCGCTTTTGGTGGCCGCCCCCACGCTGGGGGCCGCCGATGAGGAGGCCGAGCTTGTCGTCAACGGCGAGATCGAGATGGTGACCAAGACCGATGCGCCTGCGCATCTCGACGGCGCCTTGCCCGAGATCATGTCTGGCTGGCGTTTCCGCTCGGATGAGACGCAGCAGCTTCAAATGGACGACTTCGACAACTCCGGGATGATCTTTGTCGATCAGGCGCAGGCGGCTTGGGACACGGCAGAGGGCAGCGAGGGCAAATCCTGCGCCTCCTGCCACAACGATGTCGAGACCTCTATGAAGGGGGTCCGCGCGGTCTATCCGAAGTGGAACGAGGACGCGGGCGAGGTGCGCACGCTGGCGCAGCAGATCAACGACTGCCGCGAGAACCAGATGGGCGCAGAGCCCTACAAGTACACTGGCAGCCAGATGACGGCAATGGAGGCGCTGATCTCGGTTCAGTCGCGCGGCATGCCGGTCAACGTGGCGATCGACGGCCCGGCCCAGAGCACATGGGAGCAGGGCAAGGAGATGTACTACACCCGCTACGGCCAGCTCGAGCTGAGCTGCGCCAATTGCCACGAGGACAACTACGGCAACATGATCCGGGCTGACCACCTGAGCCAGGGCCAGATCAACGGCTTCCCGGTCTACCGTCTGAAGAACACCAAGCTCAACAGCGCCCATGCGCGTTTCAAGGGCTGCGTGCGCGACACGCGGGCCGAGACCTTCAGCCCCGGCAGCCCCGAGTTCGTGGCGCTGGAGCTTTACGTCGCCAGCCGCGGCAACGGCCTGTCGGTCGAAGCCCCCTCGGTGCGTAACTGATTTAACTTCCGGGCGTTTCGCCTGACCTGATCCCGCCCCCCGCATGGGGGCGGGGCCTTTCCCTGTTTTCAAGTGCTGGAGCGTAACATGCTGTCTCGCCGTGATTTTCTGCAAATGTCCATGGCTGCGGCCTCCATCTACGGCGGCTCGGGCTTCGGCAACTGGGCGCGGCTGGCGGCGCAGGACCGCTTTGATCAGGACGCGCTGCTGGAGTTCGAGAAGTTCGGCAATGTCACCCTGATGCATGTGACCGACATCCATGCCCAGCTGAAGCCGATCTATTTCCGCGAGCCCGCCGTGAACATCGGCGTGGGCGAGAACCGGGGCAAGGTGCCCCATATCACCGGCGAGGATTTTCGCGTCCGCTACGGCATCGGCGGCGGCACGCCGCTGGATTATGCCCTGACCTACGACGATTTCGTGGCCCAAGCGCAGGCCTACGGCAAGGTCGGCGGGCTCGACCGCGTGGCCACCGTGCTGAACGCCATCCGCGCCGACCGGCCCGACGCGCTGCTCTTGGATGGCGGCGATACATGGCACGGCTCGATGACTTGCCTGAAGACCGAGGGGCAGGACATGGTCAACGTGATGAACGCGCTGAAGCCCGACGCAATGACCTTTCACTGGGAGTTCACCTTGGGCTCCGAACGGGTGCAGGAGATCGTCGAGGGGCTGCCCTTTGCCGCTCTCGGCCAGAACATTTTCGACCGCGAATGGGACGAGCCGGCGGAGCTGTTCAAGCCTTACGAATTCTTCGAGCGCGGCGGCGTGAAGATCGCCGTCATCGGTCAGGCTTTTCCCTATATGCCGATCGCCAACCCCGGATGGATGTTCCCCGAATACTCCTTTGGCATCCGCGACGAGCATATGCAGCAGATGGTCAATGAGGTCCGCGCACAGGGGGCTGAATTGGTGGTCTGCCTCAGCCACAACGGTTTTGACGTCGACAAGAAAATGGCCGGTATCGTTAAGGGGATCGACGTGATCCTATCGGGCCACACCCATGACGCGCTGCCCGAACCGGTTCTGGTGGGCGAGACCCATATCATCGCCTCTGGCTCGAACGGGAAATTCGTCTCCCGCGTCGATCTGGACGTGCGTGACGGCAAGATGATGGGGCTGCGGCACAAGCTCATCCCGATCTTCTCGGATCTCATCACGCCCGATGCCGAGGTGGCAAAGCTGATCGACGCACAGCGCGCGCCCTTCCTTGAGGATCTGACCCATGTGGTGGGGCAGAGCGATGCGCTGCTCTACCGCCGGGGCAATTTCAACGGGACGTGGGATGACCTCATTTGCGATGCGCTGCTGAGCGAGCGCGACGCCGAGATCGCGCTCAGCCCCGGGGTGCGTTGGGGGCCGTCGATCTTGCCGGGGCAGGACATCACCCGCGAGGACATCTTTAACGTCACCTCAATGACCTATCCCAATGCCTACCGCACGGAAATGACGGGCGAATTCCTGAAAGTCGTGCTGGAGGACGTGGGCGACAACCTGTTCAACCCCGATCCCTATTACCAGCAGGGCGGGGACATGGTGCGCGTCGGTGGCATGGGCTTCAAGATGGACATCGCCAAGCCGCAGGGTGAGCGCATCAGTGACATGACCTTGCTCAGCACCGGCGAGCCGATTGATCCGCAGCGCAGTTATGTTGTGGCTGGCTGGGCCTCGGTCAACGAGGGCACCGAAGGCCCGCCGATCTGGGATGTGGTGGAAAGCCATATCTCGAAACTGAACACCGTGGGGGAAGGCGCCCGGACCCCGGTGAAAATCGTTCTGCCAAAGTAAGAAAAATGAGAATAGGGGTTCTCACATAGATACAAATTCAATAAAATGAATTTGAATATGTGAGGGCCACGACATGACAGAAGAGAACCACAAGGGGCCATCGCGCCGTGCCTTTCTGACGGGGGCAGGGGCGGCGGCCGCGGGGACGCTGGCGGGTCAAGCCAGTGCCGCGCAGACCGATCCGGGCATTGCGATCCATCCATGGATGCAGGAGTTGGGGGACGGCGTCGACGTCGCCCCCTACGGCATGCCCTCGCCGCATGAGGCGGACGTAAAACGCCGCACCGTGGAATGGCTGACCGCCGACCCGGTGAGCTCGATCAACTTCACACCGCTGCATGACCTCGACGGCACGATCACGCCCAACGGGCTGTGTTTCGAGCGGCACCATTCGGGCGTCGCCAAGGTCGACCCGGCCAAGCACCGGCTGATGATCAACGGGCTGGTCGACAAACCGCTGGTGCTGACGATGGACGACCTGCACCGTTTCCCGCGGGAGAACCATGTCTATTTCCTCGAATGCGCGGCCAACTCCGGGATGGAGTGGCGCGGCTCGCAGCTCAATGGCTGCCAGTTTACCCATGGCATGATCCACAACGTCCAATACACCGGCGTGCCGCTGCGGCTGGTGCTGGAGGAGGCGGGCGTGAAGCCCGAGGGCAAGTGGCTTCTGGCCGAGGGCGCGGATGCCGCGGCGATGAGCCGGTCGATCCCGATGGAAAAGGCGCTCGACGACTGTCTCGTGGCCTTCAAGATGAACGGTGAGGCGCTGCGCCCCGAACAGGGCTACCCGGTGCGCCTCGTCGTGCCCGGCTGGGAGGGCAACATGTGGGTCAAATGGCTGCGCCGGCTCGAGGTCGGCGACCAGCCTTGGCACCACCGCGAGGAAACCAGCAAATATACCGACCTCATGGCCGATGGCGTGGCGCGGCGCTTCACTTGGGAGATGGACGCGAAATCGGTCATCACCAGTCCCAGCCCGCAGGCGTCGATCACCCATGGCCCGGGGCCGACCGTTCTGACCGGCCTTGCGTGGTCGGGCCGCGGTACGATTCCGCGCGTGGATGTGACGCTGGATGGCGGCATCACCTGGCATCAGGCGCGGATGGACGGGCCGAGCACGCCCAAGGCGTTGCACCGTTTTTACTTTGACTTCGAATGGGACGGCAAACCCCTGCTGCTGCAAAGCCGCGCGCATGACAGCACCGGCTACGTCCAGCCCACCAAACACGCGCTGCGCGCGGTCCGGGGCGAGAATTCGATCTACCACAACAACGGCATCCAGACCTGGGCGGTCGATGCGGACGGAAAGGCCGAAAATGTCGAGATTTCTTAAAGCTGCCCTCCTGACCACCGCGCTGGCAAGCCCGCTGGCCGCCGAGCCTCTAGGCCTCGGCCGCGCCGCCACCCCCGAGGAAGTGGCGCTGTGGGACATCGACGTGCGCCCTGACGGCACAGGTCTGCCCGAGGGCCGTGGCGACGTGATGACCGGGGATGAGATTTACACCGCGAAATGCGCCTCCTGCCACGGTGTCTTTGGCGAGGGCACGGGCCGTTGGCCGGTCCTCGCGGGCGGGCAGGGCAGCCTGACCGACATGCGCCCCGTCAAAACGATCGGCAGCTATTGGCCTTATCTTTCAACGGTTTACGACTATGTGAACCGGGCGATGCCCTTCGGCGATGCACAGTCGCTGAGCGATGATGAGGTCTATGCGATCACCGCCTATCTGCTCTATCTCAATGACGAGGTGGAGGAGGATTTCGTGCTCTCGTCAGAGAACTTCGCCAAGCTGCGCCTGCCGAATGAGGCGGCCTTTAAACCCGATGACCGGGCGGAGGTTGAGTTTGCGTCCTTCAAGCAAGAGCCCTGCATGAGCGATTGCAAATCCTCGGTCGAGATCACCATGCGCGCAGCCGTGCTGGACGTGACGCCCGAGGAGACCGCCGCCAAGGCCGCAGCCGAAGAGGCTAAGGCCGAAGAGGCCAAAGCCGCGGCGGAGCCTGCCCCCGAAGAGACCCCCGCGCCGGTCGAGGTGGCCGAAGCCCCCGCCGCAGATCCCGCGCTGATCAAGGCCGGGGAGAAGGCATTTCGCAAATGCAAATCCTGCCACCAGATCGGCGCCAAGGCCAAGAACCGTGTCGGGCCGATGCTGAACGGCATCGTGGATGGCCCAGCGGGCGCGGTTGACGGCTTTCGCTACTCCAAAGCCATGCAGGCCGCGGCAGCGGAGGGGTTGGTCTGGTCTCACGATGAGTTGAGCGCCTTTCTGGCGGACCCTAAGGGCTTCATGAAAGGCACTAAAATGTCGTTCCGGGGTGTGCGCAAGCCCGAGGATATCGACGCGTTGATCGCCTACCTGCGCGACGCGTCGGAGTGATCGGCGCGATTAGCGCAGACTGTCGTGCCTGCCCCCCTTGAACCCCCATACCGGGGGGACTAATCTCTGGGTAACAGTTTTGCGGGTATGGTCCCGCGAACAGGAACTGAGGCAGGCACGCATGAACGATCCGATCAACACCTATATGAACACGCTTGTCCCGATGGTGGTTGAGCAAACCAGCCGGGGCGAGCGGTCCTACGACATCTTCTCGCGTCTGCTGAAAGAGCGGATCATCTTCGTCAACGGCCCGATCCACAGCGGGATGAGCCATCTGGTCGTCGCCCAGCTGTTGCACCTTGAGGCCGAGAACCCCTCCAAGGAAATCAGCATGTACATCAACTCGCCCGGTGGCGAGGTGACGGCGGGCCTGTCGATCTACGACACGATGCAATATATCAAGCCCAAGGTCTCGACCCTGATCTGCGGTATGGCAGCCTCCATGGGGTCGGTCATCGCGATCGGCGGCGAGAAGGGCATGCGTTTTGCGCTGCCCAATGCAGAGGTGATGATCCACCAGCCCTCCGGCGGCTCGCAGGGCATGGCCGAAGATATCCTGATCTCGGCGCGGCACATCGAACGCACCCGTGAGCGGATGTATCAGCTCTATGTCAAACACTCCGGCCAGCCGCTGGAAACCGTTCAAAAAGCGCTCGACCGTGATCTGTGGATGACGCCCGAGGAAGCCAAGGAATGGGGCCATCTGGATGAGATCGTCGAAAGCCGTGGCAAGGCCGATGAGGCTGCCGCCGGTGGCAAGGACAAGAAAGACAAGTAATCGAAGGGGCCCGGCGCTGCATATTTTGCGATTGTAGCGCCGGGGTCACTGGCCTAAGCTTGAGGCCAAATCTCGCGGCCCCAAGACTGGGGCGGACATACACGACAGACCTGAAAGGTTTGAGATGGCGAATAATTCCGGCAACGACAGCAAAAATACGCTCTACTGTAGCTTCTGCGGCAAGAGCCAGCACGAGGTGCGCAAGCTGATTGCGGGGCCGACCGTGTTCATCTGCGACGAATGCGTCGAGCTGTGCATGGATATCATCCGAGAAGAGACCAAAGCCTCGGGCCTCAAGGCGACCGATGGCGTGCCCACGCCCCGCGACATCTGCGGCGTGCTGGACGACTATGTGATCGGTCAGGCGATGGCCAAGCGCGTGCTCTCGGTGGCGGTCCACAACCACTACAAACGGTTGAACCACGCCCAAAAGGGCGGCGATATCGAACTGGCGAAATCCAACATCCTGCTGATCGGCCCCACCGGCTGCGGCAAGACGTTGCTGGCGCAGACGCTGGCGCGTATCCTTGACGTGCCCTTCACCATGGCCGATGCGACCACGCTGACCGAAGCCGGCTATGTCGGCGAGGATGTGGAGAACATCATTCTCAAACTGTTGCAGGCGTCGGAATACAACGTCGAGCGGGCACAGCGCGGCATCGTCTATATCGACGAGGTCGACAAGATCACCCGCAAGTCGGAAAACCCCTCGATCACCCGCGACGTGTCGGGCGAGGGCGTGCAGCAGGCGCTGCTGAAGCTGATGGAAGGCACCGTGGCCTCCGTGCCGCCGCAGGGCGGGCGCAAGCATCCGCAGCAGGAGTTCCTGCAGGTGGACACCACGAACATCCTCTTCATCTGCGGCGGTGCGTTTGCCGGTCTCGACAAGATCATCGCGCAGCGCGGCAAAGGCTCTGCCATGGGCTTTGGCGCCGATGTGCGTGACAATGACGCCCGCGGTATTGGTGAGATTTTCACCGACCTCGAACCCGAAGACCTGCTGAAGTTCGGTCTGATCCCGGAATTCGTGGGCCGTCTGCCGGTTCTGGCGACGCTCGAAGATCTGGACGAGGACGCTCTGGTCACCATCCTGACCGAGCCGAAGAACGCTCTGGTCAAGCAGTACCAGCGTCTGTTCGAATTGGAGGACACGCAGCTGACCTTCACCGATGACGCGCTGCAAGCCATCGCCAAACGCGCAATTGAACGGAAGACCGGCGCGCGGGGCCTGCGCTCCATCCTCGAAGATATCCTGCTCGACACGATGTTCGAACTGCCGGGGCTGGAGACGGTGAGCGAAGTGGTCGTCAACGAAGAGGCCGTCTCATCCGAGGCCAAGCCGCTGATGATCCACGCTGACAGTGAAAGCAAAGAACCAGCCAGCGCGGGCTAAGCGCGTAAGGCAAAGTCATAGGGGCGGGCCATCTGGTCCGCCCTTTTGCGTTTCAGGGGAGGGTTTTATGCGGCGCATTTCATCTGGCGGCATCTATGAGGGTAAGATCGGCTACAGCCGCGCTGTGGTGGCGGGAGGCATGGTCCATATCTCGGGCACCGTGGGTGAGGGGGCAGAGGTGACAGCGCAATGCGCGGCGGCACTAGCAACGATCGAGGCGGCCTTGGCCGAGGCAGGAAGTGATTTCGCCCATGTGGTGCGCGTTACCTATATGCTGCCCGACGCGGCGGAGTTCGAAGCCTGCTGGCCCCTTCTACGCGCGGCCTTCGGCGCGCATCCACCCGCCGCAACGATGATCGAATGTGGGCTGATCGACCCGAAATACCGGATTGAGATCGAATGCACGGCTCTTCTGCGCGCGGCGGCAGAGGGCTGATTTTCGGCGACGAATCCTGCCGCGTGTGGAACCTCCTGCGCGGTGAGGCTGGACGCCAAAGCCTCCATGGTGCATATAACGGGCAACAGGAACGGAGACCTCAATGGGCATTCTCAATTCACTTCTGCGCAGTGTCACGTGGTGGAACGGCCAGACGCTGAACACCCAGCTTTTCACTTGGCGCAAGGGCAGCAAGGTGGGCGAAGACGCGCAGGGCAACGTCTATTACCGCAACGCCGATGACAGCAAACGCTGGGTCATCTTCAACGGTGAGGCCGAGGCGAGCCGCGTGAGCCCCGATTGGCATGGCTGGCTGCACCGCACATGGGATGAGCCGCCGACCGACAAGCCGCTGGCGCATAAGCCTTGGGAAAAGGCCCATGTCGAGAATCGGACCGGCACCGCCATGGCCTATGCCCCCGCCGGGTCGCTGCGCCGCGCCGAACCTGTCGAACGTAAGGATTACGAGGCCTGGCAGCCTGAATGATCGGTTGGCCGCGCCTTTCGCGCGGCCCCAAAGCTCACGCAATCCGGGTGGACCCATGAAAAAGCTTCTCTTGGCCGCGCTTGTTCTGGCCGCGCCGCTTCACGCTCAAGAGGGCGGGCAGGTCGCCAGTGCCTCGGGCGGCGTGTTGCGTGCCTTGGACAAGATTTCAGGCGACACGACCGATCTGGTGATCGCTAAGGGTGACCGCCTGACCTTGGGCAATTTGCAGATCACCATGGTCGATTGCCGCTATCCCGCGGGGGATCCGGCGGCCAATGCCTATGCCGCGCTTGAGATTACCGAAGAGGGCAGCAACAGCGCCTTGTTTTCCGGTTGGATGATCGCCTCGGCCCCCGCGCTGCACGCGCTGGAGCATTTTCGCTATGACATCTGGGTCATGCGCTGCAGCACGTCCTGAAGGCTGTCCAACTCAGGCGCGTTGAACCGCGCATTGCCGCGTTTCGCCACATCGAGCTGCGCGTGATATTCTGCCCGCGAAATCTCCACCGCCCCGAGAGAGGCGAGGTGATCGGTGAGAAACTGCGTATCGAACAGGGTGAACCCCGCGCGGCGCAGCCGATCTACCAGCGCCGCCAGCGCCATTTTTGACGCATTGGTCCGGCGCGAAAACATGCTTTCGCCAAAGAACGCGCGCCCAAGCGTCACTCCGTAGACGCCGCCCACCAGCGCGTCACCGTCCCAAACCTCAAGCGAATGGGCATAGCCCGCGCGGTGCAGTGCGGTGTAAAGTGCGGTGATCTCGGCATTGATCCATGTGTCTTCGCGGTCGGCGCAACCGGCCACGACAGCTTGGAAATCACGGTTGATCGTATGGTGAAAGGGGCTGCGCCGAATGGCGCGGGCCAGAGAGCGTGAGATGTGGAAACCATTGAGCGGCATCACCCCACGGCGCCGCGGATCGACCCAGAAAATTTCCGGGTCGTCGCGGTGTTCCGCCATGGGGAAAATCCCGATGGAATAGCCGTGGAGCAGGATCTCGGGCGTCAGATCCGACATGTCATGTCAGCCGTCGCCGAGGTTGGTTTCCAGCCAATGCTCAAGCCAGTGGATGTTGTAGCCGCCCGATTGGATGTCTTCTTCGGCCAGCAGGGCGTGGAAGAGTGGCACGGTGGTATCGACACCGTCCACGATCAACTCACCCAGAGCGCGCCCCAGACGGGCCAGCGCCTCGGGACGGTCGCGGCCATGCACGATGAGCTTGCCGATCAGACTGTCGTAGAAGGGCGGGATCGAATAGCCGTCATACAGCGCCGAATCCATCCGCACGCCAAGCCCGCCGGGGGCGTGATACTGCGTAATCTTGCCCGGGCAGGGCGCGAAATTCGGCAGTTTCTCGGCGTTGATGCGCACCTCGATGGCATGGCCGTTGATCTGCAAATCATCTTGCGTGAAGGACATCGGCAGGCCTTCGGCCACGCGAATCTGCTCGCGCACCAGATCGACGCCAAAGATCGCTTCGGTCACCGGGTGTTCCACCTGCAGACGGGTGTTCATCTCGATGAAGTAGAACTCGCCGTTCTCGTAAAGGAACTCGATCGTGCCGGCACCGATGTAGTTGATGTTGGCCACGGCGTCGGCGCAGGTCTTGCCGATGCGGGCGCGTTCCTCGGCGGTGATCGACGGGCCGGGGGCCTCTTCGAAGACCTTTTGGTGGCGGCGCTGCAGCGAACAGTCCCGCTCGCCCAGATGCACGGCATTGCCCTTGCCGTCGCCAAAGACCTGAATTTCGATGTGGCGCGGCGTGGTGAGGTATTTCTCTATGTAGACTTCGTCGTTGCCGAAGTTTGACTTGCCCTCGGCCCGCGCGGTCTGGAAGGCTTTCTCCATGTCGGCTGCGGTCTGGGCCACTTTCATGCCCTTGCCGCCGCCACCGGCGGTCGCCTTGATGATGACCGGATAGCCGATTTCCTCACCGATGCGCTTGGCGTCTTCCAGCGAGGTCACGCCGCCGTCGGAGCCGGGCACGCAGGGCACGCCGAGCTTTTTCATCGTGTCCTTGGCGGTGATCTTGTCGCCCATGACGCGGATATGCTCGGCGGTGGGGCCGATGAAGGTGAGCCCGTGATCCTCGATCACCTGCACGAAATTCGCGTTCTCGGACAGGAAGCCGTAGCCGGGGTGGATCGCCTCGGCGCCGGTGATCTCGCAGGCCGCGATGATGGCGGGGATCGAGAGGTAGGATTGGGTCGAGGAGGGCGGGCCGATGCAGACGGATTCGTCGGCCATGCGCACGTGCATCGCGTCACTGTCGGCGGTGGAATGCACCGCGACGGTCTGGATGCCCATCTCGCGGGCCGCGCGGATGACGCGCAGCGCGATCTCTCCCCGGTTGGCGACTAGGATTTTGCTGAACATGTCCGGCCCTTATTCCAGGATCACCAGCGGCGCGCCGAATTCCACGGCATCGCCGTCGCCGACGAGGATGCGCTTGACGGTGCCGGCGCGGGGGGCGGGGATGTGGTTCATGGTCTTCATCGCCTCGACGATCAGAAGCGTGTCACCTTCGGAGACCGAGGCCCCCACGGAGATGAACGCCGGCGCGCCCGGCTCGGCCTGAAGATACACGGTGCTGTTGTTGGTCAGCTCATATTCGCCGCGCTCGAAAATCTGCTCAGCCGAATAGGTTTCAAGCGGGATTTCCTGCGGGTTGAAGAAGTTCCCATCAGAGCGTCCGTCACCACCGCCGCAGGCTGCCAA
>NZ_SZNL01000090.1:0-287 GCF_005068605.1 Sulfitobacter sp. 15WGC
ATGGCCGTCTTTCGACTCTGCTCGACTTGTCAGTCTCGCAGTCAGGCTGGCTTCTGCCATTGCACTCAACGAGCGATTTCCGACCGCTCTGAGCCAACCTTCGCGCGCCTCCGTTACGATTTAGGAGGCGACCGCCCCAGTCAAACTACCCGCCACACAGGGTCCCGGAACCGGATAACGGTCCGCGGTTAGACATCAAGCAGAACAAGGGTGGTATCTCAAGGGAGGCTCCACCGAGACTGGCGTCTCGGTTTCAAAGCCCACCACCTATCCTGCACATGTTCGGC
>NZ_SZNL01000091.1:0-282 GCF_005068605.1 Sulfitobacter sp. 15WGC
TTTGGTTGGATGGGACGGAACAAGCACCGTTCCGAGGTTTGCAAACTGTGAAAAGGACCACCCTGTCCATGATCGAGAGGCGCAAGAATGGATCACTTTCTACCAAAGGTGCCTCGGGTAGCTTCCCCTAAAAAAAATTTACGGGGGGGGGGGCGGGAATGACTTACTTGGGGCCTTCGAATACTATTAGGCGTATAACTTGGCGTGAGAAGGACGGGTTATAGAGATTGCATGACGGACCAAAGAGTATTGGGATGCAGGAACATTTGAGCGGCAGTTCAA
>NZ_SZNL01000092.1:0-277 GCF_005068605.1 Sulfitobacter sp. 15WGC
GGCGTCATATCAGTCTCTCTACGCAGTTGCGAAAGAGTTACCGAACTATTGCGCCAAGTGAAGGGCGGAAAATAGACCGTTATTGGGCATCACTCCCTCCCCCCCTCAAACGCAAAACCGCCGCAGCGTTGAGCTGCGGCGGTTTTGTTGATCTGATCATCGTCGAGAGATACTGTAGTCTAGGAACTTATTAGGTTTGGCGATGACCTACTCTCCCACGTCTTAAGACGCAGTACCATCGGCGCTACGGCACTTAACGGCTGGGTTCGGGATGGGA
>NZ_SZNL01000093.1:0-272 GCF_005068605.1 Sulfitobacter sp. 15WGC
TCTCTGGACTTCCTGGCTGACAGCTTCGGCCCATCCCGGAAATTCCGCATCCTGGCAGTGATAGACGATTGCAGCCGCGAAAACCTGTGCCTGATTGCTGACACCAGCATCTCCGGCGCGCGTGTTGCGCGTGAGCTGGATGCGCTGGTGCGGATCTACGGTAAACCCGGATGCATAGTCAGCGATCGAGCCATTGGAACGCCATTGGTCCGAGAGACAATGGCGAGGGGGACGGAGTTCACGAGCCGGGCCATTCTGAGGTGGGCCGATCA
>NZ_SZNL01000094.1:0-263 GCF_005068605.1 Sulfitobacter sp. 15WGC
CCAGCCGATATGGCGGCATAGCGGCTGCACGCTGGGGCCTTAAAATCCTTTTCCGGCACCTTTCCGTCAAAGTTAGGCAACGCCCTGCTCACCTCACTCCCGGCTGACGGTGCCCCCGCCAACGGCGGCGCGGACGCTGTCGTGCCGGGGCACGAGGTGGGCAGCCCGCGCGCCACGCGTACTGCCAGATAGGCAAAGGCCTGCGCCTCCAGCATGTCGCCATCGAGGCCGATCTCCTCCACCGCGGCGACGGGGCAATCGAG
>NZ_SZNL01000095.1:0-263 GCF_005068605.1 Sulfitobacter sp. 15WGC
CCAGCCGATATGGCGGCATAGCGGCTGCACGCTGGGGCCTTAAAATCCTTTTCCGGCACCTTTCCGTCAAAGTTAGGCAACGCCCTGCTCACCTCACTCCCGGCTGACGGTGCCCCCGCCAACGGCGCGCGGACGCCTGTCGTGCCGGGGCACGAGGTGGGCAGCCCGCGCGCCACGCGTACTGCCAGATAGGCAAAGGCCTGCGCCTCCAGCATGTCGCCATCGAGGCCGATCTCCTCCACCGCGGCGACGGGGCAATCGAG
>NZ_SZNL01000096.1:0-260 GCF_005068605.1 Sulfitobacter sp. 15WGC
GGGCAGACGTGTGAATGCCGCTACAGTTGCGAATTTTGATCGCCCCGGCCCCCGCGCGCTGGCTTGACTATGCAACCGTAACCGCGCAGTGATCGAGCATTAGCAATCATTAATTGAACGAGAACAGCAGGGTTTTTTTGGAGGCAGCGGCCCCTCCGGCGCGTGATTTACAGGTCCACCACCCGCGGATGCCGCAGCCTAAAGCACAGAATTTGCTTACGGATTCAACCTCCGAAAAAGAGAGGTGTCATGAGGCGCAG
>NZ_SZNL01000097.1:0-259 GCF_005068605.1 Sulfitobacter sp. 15WGC
CTGCGCCTCATGACACCTCTCTTTTTCGGAGGTTGAATCCGTAAGCAAATTCTGTGCTTTAGGCTGCGGCATCCGCGGGTGGTGGACCTGTAAATCACGCGCCGGAGGGGCCGCTGCCTCCAAAAACCCTGACTGTTCTCGTTCAATTAATGATTGCTAATGCTCGATCACTGCGCGGTTACGGTTGCATAGTCAAGCCAGCGCGCGGGGGCCGGGGCGATCAAAATTCGCAACTGTAGCGGCATTCACACGTCTGCCC
>NZ_SZNL01000098.1:0-257 GCF_005068605.1 Sulfitobacter sp. 15WGC
CGCGCCGTATCGTCGTGCCCGACGAGCCCGACCTTATGGACGAAGATATGCCCACCCAACAGGCCTGACCCGTCACGGGCGGCATCTCGCCGCCCGCCCAAACCTTCCCAGACTTGAGAACCCTATGCCAAAAAAACTGCTTCGCTGGCGCCTTTTGACGTTTCACCGCGCCCCGCAAGATGGCTCTGATACTGACTCTTACTGCTACCATGAGGATGCCGGTCTGTTGATTTGCGACGGCATCATTAAGGACAGTG
>NZ_SZNL01000099.1:0-257 GCF_005068605.1 Sulfitobacter sp. 15WGC
CGGGGGCATTCGCCCATTTACACCGCCCGCGTGATGCTTATTGTGCGCCCCGATGCGGGCGTGATGGAATGGTAGACATACCAGACTTAAAATCTGTTGGGGCGTAGCCCCGTGTGGGTTCGAGTCCCACCGCCCGCACCACTGTTTTCAAAGGCTTAGCTTGCTTGGGCCAGCGTCGCAGGCTCTGCCAATTGCGTGGCGCCGGGGATGAAGACGGTAAAGGTCGTGCCCTGACCAAGCGTGCTTTTGACCGTGAT
>NZ_SZNL01000009.1:0-18592 GCF_005068605.1 Sulfitobacter sp. 15WGC
TCGCCTATCTCAAGACAACCCTGACAGCGATCGCCAATGGTCATCCGCAAAGTCGCCTCGACGATCTGCTCCCGTGGAACTTCAAACCGTCAAGCTAAGTGGATGGTGCTGTCCAGCTACCGCTTACCCTTGTCTTGACCGTCCGCGATGATGGGCCGGGTATAGAGCTTCGGCATCAGCAAAAGATATTTGAACTCTTTCAAACCCTTAAACCACGCGATGAGGTTGAGGGGAGCGGCTTGGGCCTCGCCATCGTAAGCAAGCTTGCGGCCCACCAAAAAGGCAAGGTCACGCTATTTTCCGACCCTGACAAAGGGCGCGGCGCGACCTTTGTGGTTGAGCTTCCGCTGGCACCACAAGCGCATCAATCCCTGCCCGTGGCGGCCGCAGCGTGACAGCAGTCGGAAAGGAATATCGGATGAAAACGACGCCCGCGAAATTTCTTATCGTCGATGACGACAAAGTCAGCGTGATGGCCATGCAACGGGCGATGCGCAAATTGAAAATCGTCAATGAGACGGCGGTTTGCCATGACGGCCAGCAGGCGCTTGAGTTTCTGGCGGAGGAGGTGAAGCGGCACGGGCGATTGCCGCCCTATATCATCACGCTCGACCTCAATATGCCGCGCATGGGCGGGCTTGAGTTCTTGGAGGTCGTCCGGGCCGATCCCGCCTTGGAGCGTATGGTGGTTTTCGTCTTCACGACCTCCGACATGCCCACGGATGTGCAATCGGCCTATAGCAAGAATGTCGCGGGCTATATCGTGAAGGAGAACCCGTCAGAGACCTTTGCCAATGCACTCGACATGCTGAACACCTATGCGCGGATTGTGGAGCTGCCCAGTTAGGCCGATGAGAACCGGATAAACGCCAGTGAAAGCCTCCCCCGAAACGAAAAGAGGCGCCCCATTGCTGGCGCGCCTCCGGAACCTTAGCCGAAAGGGCTGGCTTACATCATGCCGCCCATGCCGCCCATGTCGGGCATGCCGCCTGCGGGGGCTGCGCCCTCTTTGGCGGGCTTGTCGGCAACCATCGCTTCGGTGGTGATCAGCAGACCTGCGATCGAAGCTGCATCTTGCAGTGCGGTGCGCACCACTTTCGCCGGGTCGATGACGCCGAAGGAGAACATGTCGCCATATTCTTCGGTCTGTGCGTTGAAGCCGAACTTCAGGTCGTCGCTTTCGCGGATTTTGCCGGCCACAACCGAACCGTCCACACCAGCGTTCTCAGCGATCTGACGCAGCGGTGCTTCCAGCGCCTTGCGGACGATGGAGATACCGACGTTCTGGTCGTTGTTGTCGCCAGTGAGGCCTTCCAGCTTCTTGGCGCCTTGAACCAGAGCCACACCACCGCCAACGACGATGCCTTCTTGAACAGCGGCACGTGTCGCGTTCAGGGCGTCATCGACGCGGTCCTTGCGCTCTTTCACTTCGACTTCGGTCATGCCGCCAACGCGGATCACGGCAACACCGCCTGCCAGTTTGGCAACGCGTTCTTGCAGCTTCTCACGGTCGTAGTCGGAGGTGGTCTCTTCGATCTGGTTACGGATCTGAGCCACGCGGGCTTCGATCTCGGCCTTCTCGCCAGCGCCGTCAACGACGGTGGTCTCGTCTTTGGTGATCGACACTTTCTTGGCCGAACCCAGCATGTCCATGGTCACGGACTCGAGCTTCATGCCGAGGTCTTCGGAGATCACTTGACCACCGGTCAGGATCGCGAGGTCTTGCAGCATCGCTTTGCGACGGTCACCGAAGCCCGGTGCCTTCACAGCAGCAATTTTCAGACCACCACGCAGCTTGTTCACGACGAGGGTCGCCAGGGCTTCGCCCTCGACGTCTTCGGCGATGATCAGCAGCGGCTTCTGGGACTGGATGACCTGCTCGAGTAGCGGCACCATCGGCTGAAGGCTCGACAGTTTCTTCTCGTGCAGCAGGATGATCGCGTCTTCCAGTTCGACAGTCATCTTGTCGGAGTTGGTGACGAAATAGGGGCTCAGGTAGCCACGGTCGAACTGCATGCCTTCGACGACATCGGTCTCGGTTTCCAGACCTTTGTTCTCTTCGACGGTGATCACGCCTTCGTTGCCGACTTTCTGCATCGCGTCCGCGATCTGGCGGCCGATTTCACGCTCACCGTTGGCGGAGATGGTGCCAACCTGCGCGACTTCGTCGCTGTCGGACACGTCGCGTGCGGCGGCTTTGATCGCGTCGACGACCTTGGCAGTCGCCAGATCGATGCCGCGCTTGAGGTCCATCGGGTTCATGCCAGCGGCAACCGATTTCATGCCTTCGCGCACGATGGCTTGGGCCAGAACGGTCGCGGTGGTGGTGCCGTCACCGGCTTCGTCGTTGGTCCGGGAAGCGACTTCCTTGACCATCTGCGCGCCCATGTTCTCGAACTTGTCTTCCAGTTCGATTTCCTTCGCCACGGATACACCGTCTTTGGTGATGCGCGGCGCGCCGAAGGATTTGTCCAGAACCACGTTCCGGCCTTTGGGGCCGAGTGTGACTTTCACCGCATCGGCAAGGATGTTCACACCCTTGAGCATCCGGTTGCGGGCATCGGTGTCAAATTTGACGTCCTTAGCAGCCATGTTGTCTTCTCCTAAAATCTTGGATTGATGTGAGCGTCTTCAAAGGGTCGGCAAGCCGGGTGGCTTACGCGATGATCCCCATGATGTCGCTTTCTTTCATCATCAGCATTTCTTCGCCGTCGACGGTGACCTCTGTGCCGGACCACTTGCCGAACAGGATTTTGTCGCCGGGTGCGACGGCCATTTCGATCAGCTCGCCGTTGTCTTTGCGGGCGCCGGTGCCGACAGCCACGACTTCACCTTCGGAAGGCTTTTCCTTGGCGGAATCGGGGATGATCAGCCCGCCGGCGGTTTTCTCTTCGCTTTCTGTGCGCTTGACCAGCACACGGTCATGAAGCGGTTTCAATGCCATCTTTGCAGCTCCTTAAGGCTCAAAGTTACTCTTCCAAGCCACCCCCTCCGGGCGAGGGGTGCAGCCGTTAGCACTCGACCCATGTGAGTGATAACGATGCATAGCTAAGGAGCGGCCCGCGGCCTGTCAACAACGGCGTTGAAAAATTTTGAGCGCATTGGAACCATTATTCGGCCCCTAAAATACGCCCCGCAGTCGCGACAGCCTCGGCCCCCTTTGGGGTCAGCCCGTATATGCCTTTGTCGACCTTTTCAAACCAACCATAGTGATCGTCCCGCATCATGCGGGTCGCCGCCGAGACGCCGGTCGCGCGGGCCACATCCGCGCCTTTTCTTGCGCCCGCTTCGAACAGGTAGACCGCGAGCTTCAGCGCATCCTGACGGTAGGCCGTCACCAGCCCCGCGCGGGTCTGGCCACCGTCGTTCGGATCGCCCTGTCGCCGGGCAAACTCGCGCAAGAGCAGCGCTGCCCGTTTGGCATTCTTGCGCGGCGCATAGGGGCCGGGATCGCAATGCACCTCGACCAGCCCATCCGACAGCCGCACGGTGATCAGCCCCAGCCCCAGCCGCCGGGCCAGCGTGACGTTGTCCTTCACCGCCTTGGCAAAGCGCTTGCCCGGTTGGCGCGCCACAGCAAGGTAAACATCATCCGCCACTTTCAGCCGCGCCAGACATTGGTGGAACAGCGTCAGCGAAAAGCCGAGCTTCAACTCGACCACCACCGGCGGCTCTGCCCCGCGCACGGCCACCACATCCGCCGCGCCGACCTCGGCCTTCACCACATAGCCCTGATCCTCAAGGAAGGCTTTGATCGGCGGGTAAAGATCAGTTTCGCGCGGATTGTTCATGGCGCGCAACTTGCCCCATCGCGCGGCGCTATGCAAAGGGCGGCGGCGCCTGAAGGTGCCGCGCAATGCCGCATTGCAGCGCGCGCAGGTGACAAGCCTATTCAACCTGCTATAAGGCGCGCAAATCCACCCGAACAGACAGGACCGCCCCATGACAACGCTTGTTTTTGGCCATAAATCCCCCGACACCGACAGCACCGGCAGCCCGATCGTTTGGGCGTGGTATCTCAATGAGATCAAAGGCATCCCCGCCAAACCCGTCCTGCTGGGCGAGCCGAATACCGAAGCGCTGTTCATGCTCGACAAATGGGACCTCGAAAAGCCCGAGATCCTGACCGAGCTTGAGGCCGACACCAAGGTTGTCATCGTCGACACCAACAACCCCGCCGAACTGCCCGACAACATCAATGACGCCGATATCACCGGCATCATCGACCACCACCGTCTGGTGGCGGGGCTTGAGACGCGCGGCCCGATCGAGATCAACATCCAGCCCCTCGCCTGCACCGCGACGATCATGTACAAGATGATCGGCAAGGACTGGGCGCAGGCCCCCCGCGGTGTGAAGGCCGCGGCCCTGTCCTGCATCCTGTCGGACACGCTTGAGTTCCGCAGCCCCACCACCACCCAAGAAGACCGCGCCATCGCCCATGACATCGCGCAGGATCTCGGCGTCGATATCACGGACTACGCGGCCGAAATGTTCGCCGCGAAATCCGATGTGTCCTCCTTCAGCGAAGCGGAACTGCTCCGCATGGACAGCAAGGGCTTCGACCTTGATGGCACCAACCTGCGCGTGAGCGTGTTGGAAACCACCTCCCCCGCGCCGCTGCTCGAGCGTAAGGACGCGCTGATGGCCGAGATGCCCAAGGTGGCCGAAGCCGACGGTGCCGCGCAGGTGCTTTTGTTCATTGTCGACATTCTGAAAGAAGAGGCGACGCTCTTGGTGCCCAACGACATGGTCAAACACATCGCCGAGCAGAGCTTTGGCGCTGAGGTCTCCGGCGACACGGTCGTGCTGCCCGGTGTGATGAGCCGTAAAAAGCAGATCATCCCGAACCTCAAGATGTAAGCCAATCGGGCGGGCCAAGTGCCCGCCCTCACTTTTTGAAAGGCCGCCCCATGACCCGCATTATCTCTGCTCTGCCCGACGTATCCGATCAATATGACGCGCTTTTCGTCGATCTTTGGGGCTGCGTGCATGACGGGCGCAAAGCGCTGCCCGCGGCGGTGGCGGCCTTGCAGGCCTATCGCAAGACCGGCGGCAAGGTCGTCTTGGTCACCAACTCCCCCCGCCCCCGCGGAGGCGTGGAGAAACAGTTGCAGCAATTCGGCGTGCCGCAAGACGCATGGGACAGCATCGCCACCTCCGGCGATTCCGCGCGGTCAGCGATGTTCCGGGGGGCCGTGGGCGAAAAGGTCTGGTTCATCGGCCATCCCGGAGAGCGCAAGTTTTTCGAGCCGCTGACCATCCTGAAAGCCCGGTTGAGATCGAGACCGTCCCGCTGGCGCAGGCCGAGGGCATCGTCTGCACCGGCCCCGTCGATGCCATGGCCGACCCGGAAGTCATGCGCCCCGAGTTTGAGCAGGCCATCGCCCGCGGGCTGAAGCTGCTCTGCGCCAACCCCGATATCGTGGTCGACCGGGGCGAGGTACGCGAATGGTGCGCCGGGGCGCTGGCTGCGCTCTATACGGAAATGGGGGGCGAAAGCCTCTATTTCGGCAAGCCCCACGCCCCGATCTACGACCTCGCCCGCCGCCGTCTTGCCGCGCTTGAGGTCGACATCCCCGACAACCGCATCCTCGCCATCGGCGACGGCATCCTGACGGATGTCAAAGGCGCGATGGACGAAGGCATCGATTCGCTCTTCATCACCGGGGGGCTGGCCGCCGCGGAAACCGCCACGACCGAGCAGCCCGACGAAGCCAAACTCCGCGCCTATCTCGACCGCGAGGCATCGGCCCCGACCTATGCCATCGGCTTCCTGCGCTAACCCAGAAAGAGCTTGATTTTCTGCAACTGCGAAGTAATAAAGTTGCAACTCGGCGCAGCATAGCGTCACTTTGTTACCAAGGAGCCGTCATGTTGGACAATATGCCACGCGGGACGATCTGCATCGAAGATATCGAAATCGGCATGTCGCGCCATCTGCGCAAAGTCGTGACCGATATGGATATCGAACTTTTCGCGCAGGTCTCGACCGACCGCAACCCGGTGCATCTGGATGACGACTATGCCCGCGAGACGATATTCGAGGGGCGCATCGCACATGGGATGCTGACTGCCGGGCTGATCTCGGCGGTGATCGGGGAACAGCTGCCCGGTCATGGCACGATCTACCTTGGGCAATCGCTCAAATTCCTCGGCCCCGTGCGCCCCGGCGATATGGTGCTGGCCGAAGTCACCGTGACCGACATGGACATCGCCAAACGCCGCGTGAAAATGGACTGCCGCTGTACGGTCGACGGCAAACCCGTGCTGGCCGGAGAGGCCACGGTGCTCGCGCCCTCGGCCAAGCTCGACTGAGCGGGCGGTTTTCGCCGCCCGTGCATCTTGCTCTTGCCCCGCAGCACGGCTAGGCAAGGCGCATGCGGATCATCCGAGATTATCAATTCGTCGACCTGCCAGATCGCGGTGCCACCGCCGCGATCGGCAATTTCGATGGCGTGCACCTTGGCCACCGGTCGGTGATCGAACTGGCGCAGCAGGCGGCCCCCGACGCGCCGCTCGGCGTCGTCACCTTTGAGCCGCATCCCCGCGAATATTTCGCCCCCGACGCCCCGCCCTTTCGCCTGATGGGCCGCGAGGCCCGCGCGCATCGGCTGGAAAAGATCGGCGTCAAACGGCTCTATGAACTGGCCTTCAACAGCACGCTGGCGGGCCTCTCGCCCGAGGCCTTTGCCCGCGACGTGCTGCACGAAGGGCTGGGGCTGGCCCATGTGGTCGTCGGCGCTGACTTCTGCTTTGGCAAGGGCCGCGAAGGTACCGCTGAGGATCTGGTTCGCTTCGGCGTGCAATATGGCTTTGGCGTCACCATCGCCCCGCTGATGGCCCGCGATGAGCTGACCGTGTCGTCGACCGCCATCCGCGAAGCACTGACCCGCGGCGCGCCGCGTGAGGCCGCCGCCATGCTGGGCCATTGGCACCGCATCGACGGGCCGGTGATCTCGGGTGAGCAGCGTGGCCGCGAGTTGGGCTTTCCCACCGCGAATATGTCCATCGACGGTCTGCACCCGCCCGCCTTCGGCGTCTATGCCGTGCTGGCTGACGTGCTGGAGGGGCCGCATAAGGGCAGCTATCACGGGGCGGCCAGCATCGGCACCCGCCCGATGTTCGGTGAGAACAAAGCCAATATCGAGACCTATGTCTTTGACTTCAAAGGCGACCTTTATGGCGCGCCACTTTCGGTCGGGCTGGTCGAACATCTGCGGGGCGAAGAGAAGTTTGACAGCCTCGATGCGCTGATCGCCCAGATGGGGCAGGACTGCAACCGCGCCCGGACCATTCTGGCGGCGTTATGAGCGATCCGATCCCCCGCAAGGGCCTGACCCCGAAGTTCTGGGAGAAGAAACCCCTGACGGAGATGTCCCAGACCGAATGGGAAGCGCTCTGCGACGGTTGCGGCAAATGCTGCCTCAACAAGCTCGAAGACGAAGACAGCGGCGAAGTGGCCCTGACCCGCGTCGCCTGCCGCCTGCTTGACGACAGCAGCTGCCGCTGCGTCCATTACGAGAACCGGCATGAATTCGTGCCCGACTGCATCGTGCTGCGCCCCGACAACCTTGATACCCACGCCTATTGGATGCCCCAGACCTGCGCTTACCGCCTGCTCTGGGAGGGCAAGCCCCTGCCCGAGTGGCACCCACTCAAGACCGGCACGCCGGACAGCGTGCATGACGCCGGGGTCAGCGTGCAATTTGATACCGTGTCCGAATTTGATACCCCGTTCGAAGAATGGGAAGACCATATTATCGAGGAGCCCACCTGATGTTTTTCGCCTCTGACAACGCCGGTCCCGTCCACCCCAAGGTGATGGAGCGCGTGATTGCCGCCAATACCGATTTCGCGATGCCCTACGGCAAAGACCCGATCATGGATGAGGTTCGCGACCAAATCAGGCAGCAGTTCGAGGCGCCAGAGGCGGAGGTCTACCTCGTTGCCACCGGCACCGCGGCCAATGCGCTGGCGCTGGCCTGCTACACCCAGCCGTGGCAGACGATCTTCTGTTCCAAGGTCGCGCATATCGAAGAGGATGAGTGCAACGCGCCCGAGTTCTACGCAGGTGCAGCCAAGCTGACGCTGGTGGAGACCGAGGACAAGATGACCCCCGAGGCCCTGCGCCGCGCCATCGTCGCGCGGGTGGCGGGCGACGTGCACACGCCGCAACGCGGTCCGGTGTCGATCACGCAAGTCACGGAACGCGGCGGGGTGCACAGCCTTGAAGAGCTGCGCGCGCTGACCGCGGTGGCCAAGGAGTACGACCTGCCCGTCCATATGGACGGCGCGCGTTTTGCCAATGCGCTGGTGGCCTTGGGCTGCACCCCGGCTGAGATGACGTGGAAATCGGGCGTCGATGTGGTGAGCTTTGGCGGCACCAAGAACGGCTGCATGGGTGTCGAAGCCGTGGTCTTCTTCGACCCAAAAAAGGCGTGGGAGTTCGAATTGCGCCGCAAACGCGGGGCGCATCTCTTCTCCAAACATCGGTATCTCTCGGCCCAGATGGCGGGCTACCTTGCAGATGGCACATGGTTGGAAACAGCCAAAGCGGCCAATGCCAATGCGGCCCATCTTGCCCAAGGGCTGCGCGCGGCGGGAGCGGAATTCCTGCATGAGCCTGCGGCGAACATGATCTTCGCCCGTTTCCCCCGCGCCATCCACCGCAAGCTGCATGAAACGGGCGCGCGCTATTATCTGTGGGACGGCACGCTCGACGGCGACGAAGAGGAGATGGTCGCGGCGCGCATGGTCTGCGACTGGTCGATCAGCCGTGAGCAGATCGACCAGTTCCTGAGCCACTTCTAAACGTTCACGCCAGCGGCACGTCCTTCAGGAAATCACGGATCGCCTCGGCGACCTCGGCAGCATGGGTGATGGGCACCATATGCCCTGCCCCCTCGACCGAAACACGCCGCACGTCCGGCAAGCGGCGCATCAGCGACGCGTTGATCGCATGGGCCGCCTTGGGAGAGGCGCTGCCTTCGACCAAAAGCGCGGGCATCGACGCACGGTCGAACATACCCGGCGCCAGCAACCCCGCGCTATCCTCGCCCAAAAAGGGCGAAGAGGCGGGGATGAAGCCGATGCGGTCGACCATATAGGCGCGGGTCGGCTCAGGGATTTGATCCCATTTCGTGCCATCGCCCCAAACGCGGTTGAACAGCCGCGCGGCGGTTTCCGCGTCGCCGCCGGCTAAAGCCGCCTCAAAGGCCGCGTTCTGTTCGTTGTATTCGGCCATCGCCTCGGGATCATCCTGTTTGGCGGCGGCGAAATAGACCGGCTCGATCAGTGTGATGCTGCGCACCAGTTCGGGATGCTCGATCGCCAACCGCATCGCCACCGTCGCGCCAAAGGAATGGCCGATCAGGTCCATCGGCGCTTCGAGCAGGCTCAGCGCCATCTCGGTCGCCACGTCGTGGATATTGCCCTGCCCGTCCCAATCGCCCGACCGCCCGTGCATCGGCAGGTCGAAGGCGCGCAGGGTCATCTCATCCGACAGCGCCGCCCCGATGCCCCGCCACGCGCCGGAATGCGCCAGCGAGCAATGGATCGCCAAGGCCGGGCGCGGGCCGTGACCAAAACGGCGCGCGTTAATCTCTGGGGTCACAGCTTGCCCCCGAGGTGCAGGTCGAGGTCTTCCAAACGGTCCTGCCCCCAGAACTTCTGATCTCCGACGATATAGAACGGCGCGCCAAAGACACCCTGCGCGACGGCCTCTTCAAGGTTCGCGGCATAGGTTTCTGCCCCCTGCAACAGCCCGCTGTCGGCCAGCGCGGGATCGAACCCCGCCTCACTCAGACAGGCGCGGACCACATCGTCATGGCCGATGTCCTTTTCCTCGGCCCAGACGGCGCGGGTGATGGCATGGGTCAGCTTGCCCAAATCGCCCCCGCCCGCGTTCTGCGCCGCGATC
This sequence comes from Sulfitobacter sp. 15WGC, assembly GCF_005068605.1. Taxonomy (NCBI): domain Bacteria; kingdom Pseudomonadati; phylum Pseudomonadota; class Alphaproteobacteria; order Rhodobacterales; family Roseobacteraceae; genus Sulfitobacter; species Sulfitobacter sp. 15WGC. Next base: position 9,923 of record NZ_SZNL01000009.1, read on the forward strand.
ACCGCATAGGCCGCGGGCGCGCCATTCGTCGGCCAATGCGCGGGCTTGAGGTTGAAGGGCAGGCCCAGCTTGCGTGCCTGCCGCGGCAGGTCTTGGGCGCGGTATTCATTCCGGCTGGGGTGACGCTCTGCCGGGGGCAGTCCGCCAGTGCGCGGGAAAGCGGCCACGATGTCGAAAGGTTTGTAAACGATTTCGGCCCCGTGCTTTTCGGCAATCGCCTCAAGCCGATTCCCGGCGAGGTAGCAATAGGGTGACAGCGTTGCGAAAAAATAGTCGATCCGGGCCATTTGGCTCTCCTTCGGGGGCGGTGCAGCTTTGCCCGACCGTAAGCGCATGCTAAGCGGTGTCAACGTCACGAATCTGCAACCTACCGCTGCCCCGGAGCCCCTATGCCACGCACTTCAGAACCTAAACTGATCTCAGGCAATGCCAATATGCCGCTTGCCAAGGCCATCGCGCGGCGCATGTCGCTGCACCGCGGCGTCAATGTCGGCCTTGTCGATGCACGGGTCGAGCGGTTCAACGACGGCGAGATTTTCGTCGAGGTTTATGAGAACGTGCGCGGCGAGGATATGTTCATTATCCAGCCCACGTCGAACCCCGCGAACGACAACCTGATGGAACTGATGATCATGGCCGATGCGCTGCGCCGATCCTCTGCCGCGCGGGTCACTGCGGTGCTGCCCTATTTCGGCTACGCCCGTCAGGACCGCCGCACCAAGGCGCGCACGCCGATCACCGCCAAAATGGTCGCCAACATGCTGACCGGCAGCGGGATCGAGCGGATCCTGACCATGGACCTGCACGCCGCGCAGATCCAAGGCTTCTTCGACATTCCGGTCGACAACCTCTACGCCTCCCCGATCTTTGCGCTGGATATCAAGGACGCTTTCAAAGACCGTATGGATGAGCTGATGGTCGTCAGCCCCGACGTCGGCGGTGTGGCCCGCGCGCGTGAACTGGCCAAGCGGATCAACTCCCCCCTGTCGATCGTCGACAAACGCCGCGAGAAAGCGGGCGAAGTGGCCGAGATGACCGTGATCGGCGATGTGAAGGGCAAGACCTGCCTGATCGTGGACGACATCTGCGACACCGCGGGCACGCTCTGCAAAGCCGCCGAAGTGCTGTTGGAGAACGGCGCCAAGGAGGTGCACTCCTACATCACCCACGGCGTCATGTCCGGCCCGGCGGTCGAACGTGTGGCCAATTCGGTCATGAAATCGCTGGTCATCACCGACAGCATCGCGCCGACCCCCGCGGTTAAGAAAGCGCCGAACATCCGCATCGTGCCCACCGCGCCGATGTTCGCCCAAGCGATCCTGAACATCTGGAACGGCACCTCCGTCTCCTCGCTGTTCGAGGCGGAAACGCTGGGCCCGATCTATGACGGGATGTATGCCGCGAGCTAAGCCGCGTGCTGTGATCTAGGGTTGGCCCAAACGGGCCGCCCGCGCCTTTTGGGCCCCTCCCGCCGAAGCGACGGGCCTAGCCGATGACCCAGTCATCCTCCTCCCCCAGTGATCCAATCGCCGTCCAAGCCAGCCGCGCCCGTGCGACGCGGGTGTCGCCCCATGTGCGGAACACCATGTCAAAGCCCGCCTCGGTCACCGCCTCGGCGCAGATGTCGGCGCGGGTGACGGTGCTGGCGTCGATGTCCCAAAGCGACATCGTGACCTGAACATGCGGCGGCTCTCGGAAGGGTTCGGAAAAATTGATCCGGCGGCGGCGCTCACGCTGGCCATGACCCGTCCACATCGAACCGCCGTCTTCGAACTCGGAAAACAGCATGACATCGCCATTGTCCACGCCGATGGTATGGCTGCGCAGTCGTTTCATATCCCTAGCCTACCCGCTTTTTCGATCACTGCACAATGATGCCGCAGCAGCGAGAGGCAGAAAAGCAAAAAGCCCCGCCGAAGCGGGGCTTTTCACGAATTTTCAACGCATTACAGGTTGGGCTGCTTGCTCGACAACCCGATGTGATCACCCACGGCAACCATATCGGAGAGCAGCTTGGCGGCGTCATCCACGGGGCCGGGCTCATTCTCCCAGTTGTCCTTGGCGCGGGTGTAGACGGCATGCGCCTCTGCCACCATGCTGTCCATCTGCTCCTGCGTCATGTCGGCACGCGCCACGGCACGTTCCGCCAGCACAGACACGCCGCCCTGCCCGCCGATTTCGGCGAAGCCGCCGGTCACGACATATTCGGTCGTGCCCTCCGGCCCTTCCACGCGCAGAAGGCCCGGACGCAGGGTGGTGATGGTGGGCGCATGATCGGCCATGGCCGTCATGTCGCCCTCGGTGCCCGGAATCTGCACGGCCGTCACCTGCATCGATGCCAGCCGCCGTTCCGGCGAAACGAGGTCGAATTGCATTGTGTCTGCCATTGTCAGCGCTCCTTAAGCGGCGTCTGCCGCCATTTTCTCGGCTTTCGCCTTCACTTCGTCGATGCCGCCAACCATGTAGAAGGCACCTTCGGGCAGGTGGTCATACTCACCGGCAACCACGGCCTTGAAGGACGCGATGGTTTCTTCCAGCGGCACCTGAACGCCGTCGGAACCGGTGAAGACTTTCGCCACGTCGAAGGGCTGGCTGAGGAAACGCTCGATCTTACGGGCGCGGGCCACGGTCAGCTTGTCCTCTTCGCTCAACTCGTCCATGCCGAGAATGGCGATGATGTCCTGAAGCGATTTGTAGCGCTGAAGCACCTGCTGCACGTCTGTCGCCACTTTGTAGTGCTCGTCGCCGATGATCAGCGGGTCAAGCAGACGCGAGGTGGAGCCGAGCGGGTCAACCGCCGGGTAGATGCCCTTTTCCGAGATCGAACGGTCAAGAACCGTTGTCGCGTCGAGGTGGGCAAAGGAGGTCGCCGGCGCGGGGTCGGTAAGGTCGTCCGCGGGAACGTAGACGGCCTGAACCGAGGTGATCGAGCCATTCTTGGTCGACGCAATACGCTCCTGCATGACGCCCATGTCGGTCGCCAGTGTCGGCTGGTAGCCCACAGCAGAAGGAATGCGGCCCAGAAGGGCGGACACTTCGGAACCGGCCTGCGTGAAGCGGAAGATGTTGTCGACGAAGAACAGAACGTCGGAACCGGATTCGTCGCGGAACTGCTCGGCCAGTGTCAGGCCGGTCAGGGCGATCCGCATACGCGCGCCCGGAGGCTCGTTCATCTGGCCGTAGACCAGCGCAATTTTCGAATCCACAAGGTTGTCGGGAACGATAACGCCGGATTCGATCATCTCGTGGTAGAGGTCGTTGCCCTCACGGGTCCGCTCACCCACGCCCGCGAACACGGAGAGACCCGAGTGCACTTTGGCGATGTTGTTGATCAGTTCCATGATGAGAACAGTCTTGCCCACGCCGGCACCGCCGAAGAGGCCAATCTTACCACCCTTGGTGTAGGGGGCCAGCAGGTCGATAACCTTGATGCCGGTGACGAGGATCTCGGTCTCGGTCGACTGGGCCGCGAACTCGGGCGCTTCGCCGTGAATGGCGCGGGAGTTGTCCGCGTTGACCGGGCCCTGCTCGTCCACGGCTTCGCCGGTGACGTTCATGATGCGGCCCAGGGTCGCGTTGCCGACAGGCACGCGGATCTGGTCGCCGGTGTCGGTCACGTCCTGACCGCGGACCAAACCCTCGGTGGCGTCCATCGCAATGGCACGCACGGTGTTTTCGCCAAGGTGCTGCGCCACTTCGAGAACCAGCGTCTTGCCTTGGTTCTCGGTGTGGAGCGCGTTGAGAATCTCGGGCAGTTCACCCTCGAATTGAACGTCAACGACAGCGCCGATGACCTGTGTAATTTTACCGACAGCTTTTGCCATGTCGTGTCTCCGATTTGCTTACAGCGCTTCCGCGCCGGAAATGATTTCGATCAGCTCGTTGGTGATGACAGCCTGACGCGAGCGGTTGTACTCAATGGTCAGCTTGTCGATCATCTCGCCCGCGTTGCGTGTGGCGTTGTCCATCGCCGACATCCGGGCACCCTGTTCGGATGCACCGTTCTCCAGCAGAGCCGAGAAGATCGCCGTGGCGACCCCGCGCGGCAGAAGGTCGGCCAAGACCGCCTCTTCGCTGGGTTCATAGTCGAACAATGTGGACGCTGCGCTGTCGTCGCCTTCTTCGCCGTCGAATTTGGCGGGGATGATCTGCTGCGCCGTCGGCGTCTGCATGACCACGTTGACGAACTTCGCGTAGAAGATCGTCGCCACGTCAAATTCGCCCGCGTCAAAGCGGTTCAGCACGTCCTGCGCGATGTTCTGCGCGTCGCCGTAGCCGATCTTTTTGACTTCGCTGAGGTCAACATGGCCCACCAGATGATCGCCCAGATCGCGGCGCAGCGCGTCGCGGCCCTTCTTACCAACGGTGAGGATTTTCACCTCTTTGCCCTGGGCCAGCAGATCGCGCGCATGGGCCTTGGCCTTCTTCGCGATGTTGCTGTTGAAGCCGCCGCACAGCCCGCGTTCGGCGGTCATGACCACCAGCAGATGCACCTTGTCTTCACCCGTGCCGCTGAGCAGCTTGGGCGCGCTGTCGGAACCGCCGACGCTGGCCGCGAGCCCTGCCATCACGGCATTGAACCGCTCAGAATAGGGACGCGAAGCCTCGGCAGCCTCCTGCGCGCGGCGAAGTTTCGCCGCGGCAACCATTTGCATGGCCTTGGTGATCTTGCGGGTCGATTTGACCGACGAGATCCTGTTCTTCAGGTCCTTGAGATTTGGCATTGCCTTATCTCCCGTTTAAGCGAAGTCGGCGGCGAAACCGTCGATGGCGGCTTTGATCTTCTCTTCCAACTCGCCTTTGACCTTGCGGTCGTTGTTGGTGATGTCCTTGAGAAGGTCGTCATGCTTGCTGCGCAGATGCGCCAGCAGACCCGCTTCGAAGCGGCCAACGTCCGAGATGTCCACCTTGTCGAGATAGCCGTGGGTACCGGCGTAGATCACGCAGACGATTTCCGAGTTGGTCAGCGGCGCGTACTGCGGCTGCTTCATCAGTTCGGTCAGACGCGCACCACGGTTCAGCAGCTGCTGGGTCGCGGCGTCGAGGTCGGAGCCGAACTGCGCGAAGGCCGCCATTTCGCGGTACTGGGCCAGCGACAGCTTCACCGGACCGGCGACCGAGGACATCGCCTTGGTCTGGGCCGAGGAGCCAACACGCGAAACCGACAGACCGGTGTTCACGGCGGGACGGATGCCTTGGTAGAACAGTTCGGTCTCAAGGAAGATCTGACCGTCGGTGATCGAGATCACGTTGGTCGGAATAAAGGCGGACACGTCGCCACCCTGGGTCTCAATGATCGGCAGCGCGGTCAGAGAGCCGTTGCCAGCTTCGTCACCCAGCTTCGCGGAACGCTCAAGCAGGCGGGAGTGGAGGTAGAAAACGTCGCCCGGGTAAGCTTCGCGGCCCGGCGGGCGGCGCAGCAGCAGGGACATCTGACGGTAGGACACGGCCTGCTTGGAGAGGTCATCGTAGATGATCAGCGCGTGGCGGCCGTTGTCGCGGAAATGCTCGGCCATCGCGGTGGCGGCATAGGGCGCGAGGAACTGCATCGGCGCGGGCTCGGAAGCGGTGGCGGCCACGACGATGGAGTAGTCGATCGCGCCCGTCTCTTCGAGCTTTTTCACCAGCTGCGCCACGGTCGAGCGTTTCTGACCGATCGCGACGTAGACGCAGTACATCTTCTTGCTCTCGTCGTCGCCAGCGGCTTCGTTGACCTGCTGCTGGTTCAGCATCGCGTCGAGCGCGACGGCGGTCTTGCCGGTCTGACGGTCGCCAATGATCAGCTCACGCTGGCCACGGCCGATCGGGATCATGGCGTCAACGGACTTGAGGCCAGTGGCCATCGGCTCGTGCACGGATTTACGCGGGATGATGCCCGGTGCCTTCACGTCGGCGATGCCGCGCTTGGTGGCGCCGATGGGGCCTTTGCCGTCGATGGGGTTGCCCAGACCGTCAACAACGCGGCCCAGCAGTTCGTCACCGATTGGCACGTCCACGATGGAGTTGGTGCGCTTGACGGTGTCGCCTTCGGTAATGTCGCGGTCGGAGCCGAAGATAACGACACCCACGTTGTCGGCTTCGAGGTTCAGGGCCATGCCCTGAATGCCGCCGGGGAATTCGACCATTTCACCGGCCTGAACGTTGTCCAGACCATAGACGCGGGCGATACCGTCACCGACGGAGAGAACGCGACCCACTTCGGCCACTTCGGTTTCCTGACCGAAATCCTTGATCTGGTCCTTCAGGATCGCAGAAATCTCTGCTGCTTGGATACCCATTTATCCGACCTCTTTCATTACATTCTGGAGGGAATTGAGCTTGGAGCGGATCGAGGTGTCGATCATCTTCGAGCCCACTTTGACGACAAGACCGCCGATGAGGCTTTCATCAACGGTCGCATGAAGTGATACTTTTTTGCCGGTGGAAGCGGTCAGCGATTTCGCCAGCTTGTCCGACTGTGTCTTCGTCAGTGCCTTGGCCGTTGTGACCTCGGCAGTGATTTCGCCTTTGGCTTCGGCAATGGTCTCGCGCAGCGCTTTGACCAGCGCGGGCAGCGCGAACAGGCGGCGCTTTTGCGCCATCAGTTGCAGCGTGTTCGCCATGGTCTTGGTCAGGCCCATCTTTTCGGCCAGCACCTTGATCGCCTGTTCCTGCTCCTCGCGGGTATAGAGCGGCGAAGTGGTCAGGCGGCGAAAATCGTCGCTGTCGTTCAATGCCGCTTCAAGCGCGGTAAGATCGCCCTCGATGGCATCGACCTGATTGGCCTCGCGGGCCAGATCGTACACGGCTGTCGCATAACGTTCCGCGATACCGGTGGAAATGGAAGCAGGTTCGGACACGTCCATCCTCTCGTTCAATAAGCGCCGGATATGCGAAGATGTCGCGTCACCAGCAGTTGGCGCGGCTTGAAGTTACCCAAGACGTCTAAATCAGGGGCGATGTAGCAGACAGGTTCACGCCCGGCAACACAGTATAGGCAGGTAATGTCGCGGCGTGCTGCAATATTGCAAGGGCTGCGGCCTATCGCGGCTCTTTGCCGCAGAAAAATGCCACCCCGACCACCGCTGGAGCAGGCCCACGAATCCAGCCCCCTCGCTCGCTGCATGCGCTAAGTCTACAAGGCGCTGAGGCGTTTAGACGGGTTTGGCCTGCGGCTCTGCCATCCCCTCCAACACCCCGATGGCGCGCCTTGCGGTGCTGCGTTGCGGACGACCTCGCGGCGGGTAAACCAGTTTCGTGGCCTCCACCAAGATCGCGCCGCCGCCCATCATCGTCGGCATCTGACGTCCGATTTTCTCGAACAAAGGCGCCGACTTCATCCAGATTCGCTGCTGCGACGGGAACTGGTAAAGCGCGCCGAGGTGCCGTTCCGGCAGGAACTGATGCTTGCGCAACTGCGTCTCTAACTGCCCCGGCGAATAGGGCCGCCCATAGCCGAAAGGCGTGCGGTCCCGCCGTGCCCACATGCCCGCGCGGCTTGGCACGATGAACAGTGCCTTGCCCCCCGGCCCCAGCACGCGCCAGCATTCGTCCAGCAGTTCACTGGGCCGCTCAGAGGTTTCGAGCCCGTGCATCAGCACCAGCTTATCCACCGCCCCCGTCTCGACCGGCCAAAGCGTCTCTTCCGTCAGGACCGAGGTGTTGGGCATCCCCGCCGGCCAAGGCATCACCCCCTGCGGGCCGGGCATCAGGACCATCACCCGCCGCGCATCCGCCAGATAGGGGCGCAGCAGGGGCGCGGCAAAGCCAAAGCCGACAACGGTCTGGCCCTTCGCTTCGGGCCAAAGCTCCAACAACCGCCCGCGCAGGGATTTCTGCGCCGCACGTCCCAACGCGCTGCGATAATAGAAATTGCGCAGATCCTGTACATCAAGATGCATTGCAGCCCGCCTTGGTGAGTGTCACTCTTAACGGACCATAACAACACAGCGAGGTAAGACGCCATGGCCTTTGATCTGGTCACGATTCCCTGTCTGTCGGACAACTACGCCTTTCTGCTGCGGGACCATGACAGCGGCGCGGTGGCGCTGATCGACGTGCCCGAGGCCGCGCCGATCATGGCAGAGCTTGACCGCCGCGGCTGGACGCTGAGCCAAGTCTGGTTGACCCACCACCACCCCGACCACGTTCAAGGTCTGGCCGAACTGCTCACCCGCTTCCCCGCCGAGGTGATCGGCGCCAAGGATGATGCCCACCGCCTGCCCCCGCTCGACCGCGCGGTGGCCGAGGGTGACAGCGTTGAGCTGGGCGCGCTTGCGGCCCAAGTGCTCGATGTGTCGGGCCACACCGTGGGCCATATCGCCTTTCACGTGCCCCAAGCCAAGGCGGCCTTTACCGCAGACAGCCTCATGGCGCTCGGCTGCGGCCGCCTCTTTGAAGGCACGCCCGCGCAGATGTGGGAAAGCCTGCAAAAGCTGGCCGCCCTGCCCCGTGACACGACGATCTGCTCGGGCCACGAATATACCGCCGCCAACGCAAAATTCGCCCTGACCGTTGATCCGGACAATCCCGCCCTTATATCAAGGGCCAAGGACATCGACAGCGCCCGCGCCAAGGGGCAGCCGACCGTCCCCTCGTCGCTTTCACTGGAACTAGAAACCAATCCCTTCCTGCGCCCCGCCGACCCGGCCATCCGCGCGACCTTGGGGATGCCAGACGCCACCGACACGG
>NZ_SZNL01000009.1:18691-74561 GCF_005068605.1 Sulfitobacter sp. 15WGC
CGCCCGCGCCAAGGGGCAGCCGACCGTCCCCTCGTCGCTTTCACTGGAACTAGAAACCAATCCCTTCCTGCGCCCCGCCGACCCGGCCATCCGCGCGACCTTGGGGATGCCAGACGCCACCGACACGGAAGTGTTCACCGAAATCCGCAGGCGAAAAGACCAGTTCTGAGCGCCTGCAATCATGGCTCAAAGTCCTCGCTCACGGCAAATGTGACCGATTCGGACCAGAATCTTCTTGAAGATGGGCGATGATCAACCAAACTCTAATACTATGAGGCCATGGTCGGACCGGGGCCTGAGACATCTCAGCACCTCACCGACCCCGATCGAAAAGGAGCACGCCCGTGCCTTCATTCTCGACTACACTTGAGCAGGCAATCCACGCGGCCCTCGCGCTGGCCAATGCCCGCCGCCACGAATTCGCAACGCTTGAACATCTGTTGCTGGCCTTGCTCGATGAACCCGATGCCGTGCAGGTCATGAAAGCCTGTTCCGTCGATGTCTCTGACCTGCGCGATACGCTGGTGGAATTCGTCGACGATGATCTCAGCAATCTGATCACCGACATCGACGGTTCCGAAGCGGTGCCAACGGCGGCTTTCCAGCGCGTGATCCAGCGCGCCGCAATCCATGTGCAATCCTCGGGCCGAACCGAGGTGACGGGCGCCAACGTGCTGGTCGCCATCTTTGCCGAGCGTGAGAGCAACGCCGCCTATTTCCTGCAAGAGCAGGACATGACCCGCTATGACGCGGTGAACTTCATCGCCCATGGTGTCGCCAAAGACCCGGCATATGGGGAATCCCGCCCCGTCACAGGCGCGCCCGAGACCGAGGAAGAGGCCCAAGGCGTCACCGACGGCGACAAGAAGGAATCCGCGCTGGCGAAATACTGCGTGGACCTCAACGCCAAATCCCGCGAGGGCGACATAGACCCGCTGATCGGCCGGGAGGGCGAGGTTGAGCGCTGCATTCAAGTGCTTTGCCGCCGTCGCAAGAACAACCCGCTTCTGGTGGGTGATCCGGGTGTCGGCAAGACCGCCATTGCCGAAGGGCTGGCGCGCAAGATCGTCGCCGGTGAAACGCCTGAGGTGCTGGCCAATACCACGATCTACTCGCTCGACATGGGCGCGCTCTTGGCGGGCACCCGCTACCGCGGTGACTTCGAAGAGCGGCTCAAGGCCGTGGTGACCGAGCTTGAGGATCACAAGGACGCCGTGTTGTTCATCGACGAAATTCACACCGTAATTGGTGCCGGTGCTACTTCGGGCGGCGCGATGGATGCCTCCAACCTGCTGAAGCCCGCGCTTCAGGGCGGCAAGTTGCGCACCATGGGCTCCACCACCTATAAGGAGTTCCGCCAGCACTTCGAGAAGGACCGCGCGCTGAGCCGCCGGTTCCAAAAGATCGACGTGAGCGAGCCTTCGGTCGAAGACGCCACCAAAATCCTCAAGGGGCTCAAGCCCTATTTCGAGGAGCATCACAGCGTCAAATACACCTCCGACGCGATCAAGACTTCCGTCGAACTGGCGCATCGCTACATTAACGACCGCAAGCTGCCCGATAGCGCGATCGACGTGATCGACGAAGCCGGTGCCGCCCAGCACCTCGTCGCCGCCTCCAAGCGCCGCAAGACCATCGGCACCAAGGAGGTCGAGGCCGTGGTGGCCAAGATCGCCCGCATCCCGCCGAAGAATGTCTCCAAAGACGATGTGGTGGTGCTGAAAGATCTGGAAAGCTCTCTCAAGCGGGTGGTGTTTGGTCAGGACGACGCCATCGTGGCGCTGTCTTCGGCGATCAAACTGTCCCGCGCAGGTCTGCGTGAGCCGGACAAGCCCATCGGCAACTACCTCTTCGCTGGCCCCACTGGCGTGGGTAAAACCGAGGTCGCCAAGCAATTGGCCGACACCCTTGGCGTGGAACTGCTGCGTTTCGACATGTCGGAATATATGGAGAAACACGCGGTCAGCCGTCTGATCGGCGCGCCTCCGGGCTATGTCGGTTTTGACCAAGGCGGCATGCTCACCGATGGCGTGGACCAGCATCCGCATTGCGTGCTGCTGCTCGACGAGATGGAAAAGGCGCACCCGGACGTCTACAACATCCTGTTGCAGGTGATGGACCACGGCAAGCTGACCGACCACAATGGCCGCACGGTGGATTTCCGCAATGTGGTGCTGATCATGACCTCCAATGCGGGTGCCTCCGAACAGGCCAAAGCGGCAGTGGGCTTTGGCCGCGACCGCCGCGAGGGCGAGGATACCGCCGCCATCGAGCGGACCTTCACGCCGGAGTTCCGCAACCGTCTGGACGCCGTGATCTCCTTCGCACCGCTGCCGAAATCGGTGATCCTGCGGGTGGTCGAGAAGTTCGTGCTGCAACTCGAAGCGCAGCTGATGGACCGCAACGTGACCATCGAACTGTCGAAGAAGGCCGCCGAATGGCTCGCCGACAAGGGCTACGACGACAAGATGGGCGCGCGTCCCTTGGGCCGCGTGATCCAAGAGCACATCAAGAAGCCGCTGGCCGAGGAGCTGCTCTTTGGGAAGCTGGCCAAGGGCGGTGTCGTCAAGGTCGGCGTCAAGGATGATGAGTTGACGCTCAAGGTCTTGGGCAGCGAAAGCAAGCGTCTTTCCGGTGACCGCCCCCCGCTGCTCACCGCGGAATGATCTATCGGGCCGTACTGGCCCTGATCCTCTCCTCCGCCAGCCCTGCGCTGGCGGAGGATTTGCAATTGGCCTTCCCGCTGGATTGCACCCTTGGGCAGGACTGCCACATCCAACAATATATGGACCGAGACCCGAGCGGCGGCGCAGAGGACTACCGCTGTTCCGGCCTGACCTATGACGGCCACAAGGGCACGGATTTCGCCCTGCCCGACCGCGCGGCGATGGCCGCGGGCGTGACCGTGCGCGCCGCAGCGGCGGGGGTGGTCAAAGGGCTGCGGGACGGGATGCCAGATGGCGCGCCGCTTTCGGAGGTCCAAGGGCGCGAATGCGGCAACGGCGTGGTGATTGATCTCGGCGACGGCTGGGAGACGCAATACTGCCACCTCCGCCGCGGCTCGCTCCGCGTGCAGGAAGGGCAGGAGGTGGCGGTTGGCGAGCCTCTCGGCCTCGTTGGCCAGTCCGGCAAAGCTGCCTTTCCGCATCTGCACCTGTCGCTGCGCCATCACGGCAAGCCCGTCGATCCATTTGCCCCCGAAGGCCATAGTTGTGACATCGAACCGCGCAAAACCCTTTGGCAAGACACCCCGCCCTACCGCCCCGGCGGGCTGATCGCCCTTGGTTTTGCCGACCGCGTGCCCAGCTATGATGAGATCAAGGCGGGCGAAGCCAATCGCGACAGCCTGCCAAAGGATGCGTCTGCCTTGGTCATCTACGGCTACAGCTATGGCACGCGAAAGGATGACGTGCTGCGCCTCAGCCTCGCGGGGCCAAAAGGCACGGTCATCGAAAGGGATGTGCTGATGGAGAAGCCGCAGGCACAAGCCTTTCGCGCCATTGGCAAACGCGCGGCTTCTGCGCCATGGCCAGCCGGGCGCTATACGGGCAGAGTCACCCTGCTGCGCGAGGGCCGTGTGATTGACGAAAAGACTGGCGTTCTGACCCTGCGATAGGCCGGGGCTGCCTGCCTACTTCTCAGTAAACTTCAACTCGATCCGCCTGTTCTGCGCCCGCGCGGCTTCGGTATTGCCCTCGGCCACGGGCTGATACTGGCCAAAGCCATTGGCAGCCAAACGATCCGGCGCGATGCCGAGGAAATTGACCATATATTTGACCACCGACAGCGCCCGCGCTTGGCTGAGTTCCCAGTTGTCCGCAAACTCTCCAAAGCCGGAAAGCGGCACATTGTCGGTATGACCATCGACGCGGATCACCCAATCGATCTCGGGCGGGATGTCGTCTACCACGCTGCGCAGGATGCCCGCCACCTTGGCAATCTCACCCTCCCCGTCTTGGCTCAGCACCGCGCTGCCCGGCGCGAAAAGCACCTCGGAGGAGAAGACGAAACGGTCGCCTTCGATCCGCACTCCCTCCTGATTGCCCAGCAGATCACGCAACCGCCCAAAGAATTCCGAGCGGTACTGGGCGAGGTTCTTGCTCTCTTCCTCAAGCCGCTTGCGCTCTGCCGCCTCCAACTCGGCGCGGCGGCGTTCCTCCGCCGCGACCCGCGCCAGCGCGGTGTTCAACTCGGAGCCAAGCGATTGCAATTCCACCGATTTCGCCGCATCCCGCGCCACCGCGTCATCGAGCAGCGCCTGTAGGTTCCCCAATTGCGCGCGCAGTTCCGCGACTTGCTGGTTCAGCAATTCGGTCTGCCGCTGCGCCGCCGCGCTCACGGCTTTCTCCTCGGCCAGCGTTTCTTCGGCCTGGGCCAAAAGGGCGGCGCGGCGTTCGGCGGCGGTGGTCTTATCCTCGGCCAAAGTCTCCGCCGCGAGTTTTGCCGCCAGCGCCTGCGCCAAACGTTCGCGCAGATCCGACTGCGTGCCGCTCAGCGCTTCGCCCTCTTCCTCAAGGCTCTGCACACGGGCCAGCGCCTCGGCCAGACGGGCGTTCAGGGCCTGCTCAGTCGCCTCGGCCTGCGCCAGCCGCGCACGCAGGTCCTCTTCGGTGCCTTCCGCGGCTTCCAACTCTTCGGCCAGCGCGGCGCGTTCGGCCTCCAGACCCGCGCCGCTCTCCTCCAGTCGTTCCATCCGCAGCAGTACTGCGGCAAGCTCACTGTCGAGATCGCTGCGCGCCGCGCGGGCAGCGGCCAAAAGGGTCAGCGTCTCTTCGGCCTTCTTGCGCTGCGCCTCAAGCGAGAGGGTCATGGCCGTCAATTCCGCATCCGCATCCTCCAGCCGGTCGCGCAGGGCCTGCGCCGCTGCGGCTTCGGCCAGACGGGCGGCTTCCTCGGCGCTGAGCGCCTCTTCGGCCTCCGCCACCTCGGCATTGAGGGCGGCGACTTCGGCCTCGGCTTCGGCGTTCTGCGCCCGCAGATCGGCCACCAGCGCATCCAACGCCTCGCGTTTCGCGGCGGCGAGCCGGGCGGTTTCCGCCTGCGCGTCGATCTCCTCCCGCGCGGCGCTGAGCGCGAGGTTCAGCGCCTCTTGCTCATCCAACAGCGCGGCTTCGCGGTCTTCCAAGTCACCGATCCGCGCCTGATCTTCCGCCTGCGAGGCCAAAAGCGCGGCCACCCGCGCCTCAAACCCGGTGATCTCAGCCTCCGCCGCTTGCAAGGCAGCCGCTTGCGCGTCGCGTTCGGAGGTCAGCCCGGCGATCACCGCCTCTTGCCGCGACACCTCATCACGCGCGTCGTTCAGTGAGGCATTCAGCGCGCCAAGCCGCGCCTCCAGCCGCGCGGTGGTGCGCTCTTCGACGCCAAGCGCTTGGGCAAGGGCCGCAACCTCTCCGGCCAGTTCGTTAAGCTCGCTTTCCTGCCCGCTGATCCGCTCTGTCAGGACGAATTGCACCACCATGAAGATGGTCAGCACGAACATCAAAACTAGCAAGAGCCCGGTCATCGCATCGACGAACCCCGGCCAGATGGAGCCCTGAAACCGTGCGCCTGTCCGCCGGGAAAGTGCCATTACTGGTCCCCGCCACCGGGGATATCGCTGGCCCGCATGCGGCGGGCCTCAGGGGCGCGTTGCCCGGAGAGCGCCTTGGCCAGCAAGGAGATATCCTTGCGCAATTCGGCCATGGTTTCCTGCCGCCCGGCAGAAATCTCTTCCAAAATACGCAGCATCTGCACGTCGATGGAGCGTAGGCGCATCCGGCTTTCCGCGTCGATCCCTTCGCCCGCGACCTGACCTTCGAGCGTGGCGATCAACCGGTCTTGCCCATCGGCCACCCGCTCCAGCGCGCTGGTGGTGGTGGTGTCATGTTCCATCCGCGTGGTCATCCGGTCCACGGCATCGGCCAGCTTGCCCAGCTTGTCGTCGACCATGGCGCGGCTGACGTCGGATTGGGTGAACATCTGCTGCATCTCGGCCATCTGTTCGACCATCTGGTCCATCACGCTGGCCATGATGTTCTGGTCGCTCACATCGTCGCCCGAGGTCAGCCCGACCCGCGTGATGGAACTCAGCCAATCTTCCAGCTCTTGATAGAAACGGTTCTGCCCGTGGCCCGCGAAAAGCTCCAACAGCCCCACGACGAGAGAGCCCGCAAGCCCTAGAAGCGAGGAGCCGAAGGCCACGCCCATGCCGCCCAACTGCGCCTCAAGACCGGTCATCAAGCGGCCAAAGACATCGACGCCCGCCTCCCCCTCACCGGGGGCGAGGGAGCGGATCGTGTCGACCACCGCCGGAACGGTCGTGGCCAGCCCGTAGAACGTCCCCAGAAGGCCGAGGAAAATCAACATGTTGACAATATAGCGCGTGATCTCGCGCACTTCGTCAATGCGCGAGGCGACGGAATCGAGGATCGACCGGGTGGAGGTCGTGCTGACCTGCATCCGCGCGCCGCGTTGGCGCAAAAGCGACGCCAAAGGTGCAAGCAATTGCGGCGGCTTGGCGTCGGGTTCGGCATTGCCAGCGGCGAAATCCTCGATCCAGCGGACCGAGCCGATAAGCTGCATCACTTGATAGAAACAGGCGAGCACACCGACGATGAAGACAAAGATGATGACCCCATTCAGCCATGGGTTCGCGGCAAAGATCGGCAGCACCCGTGGCAGCGCCAGAAAGACCCCGGCCCCTGTGAGGCCGAGCGCGATCAGCATCAGAGAAATCTGACGCACCGGTTGTGAAAACTGCGGTTTTGCTTTGCGGTCTGGCTGTGCCATGCGGCCTTTCCTGACCCTTTGTTCTGCTCTTGCCGCAGCTTACACTGAAACGGCAAAGAGTTGCCAAGTTTTTATGAGGTCAACGCCTTCACCCGATCATGCAACCACTCCAACGCGGGGTCATGCAAGCCCACTTCGGACAGATGCACGGCGGTGTTGATCAAATACTCGGTATTTGGTCCGCGTCCGCCTACGGCGCGGGCAATGATCTGCGCCTGTTCTTCCAAGGGCAGCCCGCCGCAATATTGCTCATGCGCCGCGTCGATCACATAGGTCACCGCCTCCACGTCGCGGCCATCGGTCAGATGCACGGTGAGGTTTTTCTCGACATAGGCCGAAGAGATCAGCTCACGCTCGCGCAGGTACTCCAGCGTCTGCGCCTCCTGCCCCGCGGCGACCCGCATCGCCATCCCTTCGCAGGCCGAGCGGACGGATTCGTCAAGCGCCAGCACCAGCCCCGGCTGTTCGACCGTGCCCCGGTGATGGATCGAGCGCATGCAGAACGATCGGGCATAGCCCGGCAGCGTCGCGATCACGCTTTCCGCTACCTCAAAACCGGGGTTCCACAAGAGGCTGCCATAGCCAAATACCCACATTGTCATCCTGCTGGTCCTTTCTGCTGGCCTTCGGTAAACCGCATCTGAAGCACGATTTGAAGGGCTATCGAAATGCGGAAATTGGTTTGGCTGCTGATTGTGCTCGCCGCACTTTGGGGTGCGTGGTGGGCTGCCGCCACGACGCAGATGCAAAGCACCCTGACCCGCCTGCTCGACACCCGCCGCGCGGCGGGTTGGGAGGTGACGCTCAAAGAGATCGACAAAGCGGGCTTTCCCCTGTCCTTGCAAAACCGGCTGAGCGGGTTTGCCGTGGCAGACCCGGCCCGCGGTCTGGCATTCGAAGCCCCGCAGCTTGATCTCTCCGCCCCGGTCTGGTGGCCCGGAGATCTCTCCGCCCGCGCGCCCGTTGCAGTTGCAGACCTGCCCGCAGGCGCCCTACCCCTAACGCTAAAGATGCGCGACCTGCGCGCCGATCTGGAACTGCATCCCGGCACCTCGCTTCAGCTGGAGGCGATGGCGCTTCGCAGCACGCATCTTGAGGTCGACGGCCCCGACGGGCTGCTGCTGGAGGCCGAAGAGCCGCGGATGCGGATCGCGCAATCGGGCAGTGCGGCGCGGGATTATGCCATCGCGCTGCTGCCCGGCGGCATCACCCCCGGCCCCTTGCTACGCAAGGTTTTGGGCGATGGCGCGGGCCAGCCCGGTGGGCAGCCGATCCTCTCGGCGCGGATGGCCGTAACCTTTGCCCGCCCGCTGGACCGGCACAGCGCGATGGCAGGCACCCTGCCGCAGATCGACGCGCTGACGGTTGAGAATGTGGATGCCGCTTGGGGCGAGGTGGCTTTGGGCGCCGAGGGGGCGCTCACCTTTGACCCCGCGGGCATTCCCGATGGGGTGCTGAGCCTGCGGGTCACCAATTGGACCAAACTGCTGGACGCGGGCGAACGTGCGGGCTTTCTGCCACCGTCGATGCGCGGGCAGGTCGACACCATGCTGCGGCTGTTGGAAGCGCGGGGCGGCACGCCGGGCGGATTGGACCTCGACCTGATCTTTACGGATGGTCAGATGATGCTGGCGGGGATCCCGCTTGGCCCCGCGCCGCGGTTGATCCAGCCCTAACGGCCGCTTAGCGGCAGTAGCTACCACTGCGATAGCGCGCCGTGTCGAAGTGAAAGTGGTCTTGGTGAAAGCGGTCCGCCTCTGGCCCCAGCACCGTGCCAAACGGCCCGCAGGCACCCCGATGCATCCGGCGCAAAGCCGCGCTGCTGCGCCGCGCGCGCCAGCCCTTCAGCAGGCTGATCGTGCTGCCGTCCGCCAGTTCAAACCCGGAAATGTCGATCGCGCGGCCCTTGCCATGTTCGGAAATCTTACCGCCCTTGCGGTTGTTCCGCGTCCGACAGGCGTAATGCGCGGCGACCTTGAGCTCCTTCAGCCCGCCGCCCTGCCCCGCCAAAGCAGGCACCGCCGATTGGCGCACCCATGTGTTCAGCGCCTTTGCCGTGGTGCAATCCATCACCGCCGCGGTGCTAAGCCGGATGCCCGAGACCGAGCGGACTTTGACCGCATCCTCAATCCCGCAACCGTTGATCCGGCCCGCCACCCGGCCTACCCGCTTGCCCTGAATTGCCAGATCACCGCAGACCGCGCCCTTGGCCAACATCCGCTGGCGAGCACGGGCGGCCTGTTCGACCTTGGCGCTGCGCAGGGTGGGACGGAGCGATGCTTTCATCCCCTGCCCGCCCTCGGCGGCGGCACGGGCGACGGGATCACGTTCGGGCGGGGCGATCGCGCCGCCGGGGGCGACGCTCACCCGCAAGCTATCCCCCTGCTGACGCGCCACGGGCCGCTCAGAACTGTCCGGCCCCGCAGCCAGGGCAATTTGCCCCAGCATGATCAGCGGCAGGACAGCCCAGCCCCTCACGACTTGGGCGCGCCCCGGCCAAAATCGGGCGCGTCGGTATCCTGCCCCGCCTCGATAATGCCGCGCCGGATCGCGCGGGTGCGGGTGAAATAGGCGTGCAGATGATCGCCGTCGCCGGTCCGAATGGCGCGTTGCAGGGCGAAAAGCTCTTCGGTGAAACGGCCAAGGATTTCCAGCGTCGCGTCCTTGTTGGTCAGAAAGACATCGCGCCACATTGTCGGGTCACTTGCCGCGATCCGGGTGAAGTCGCGGAAACCGGCGGCGGAATACTTGATCACCTCGCTGTCGGTCACCCGGCGCAGATCGTCGGCCACGCCCACCATCGTATAGGCGATGAGGTGCGGCGCGTGGGAGGTGACGGCCAGCACCAGATCGTGATGCTCGGCGTCCATCTCCTCAACATTGGCGCCCGCCCCTTCCCAGAGCGCGCGGAGCCGCGCGATGGCGTCCTTGTCGGTGCCTTCCACGGGGACCAGCAGGCACCAGCGGTTGTCGAAGAGCTCGGCAAAGCCGCTGCGCGGGCCGGAATGCTCGGTCCCCGCCAGCGGGTGGCCGGGGATGAAGTGCACACCGTCGGGCAGATACGGCCCGACCTGCGCGATCACGTCGGCCTTGACCGAACCCACATCCGTCACCGTGGCACCCGGCGCCAAATGCGGTGCGATCTCGGCGGCCACGGCGCCCATGACGCCCACCGGCACGCAGAGCACCACCAGATCGGCGCCCGCGACGGCCTCAGCAGCACTGTCGCAGACCCGGTCGCAAAGCCCGATTTCACGCGCCGTGGCGCGGGTCTCGTCGCTGCGGGCATAGCCAGTGACTTCGCCCGCCAGACCGCCGCGCTTCATCGCCCAGAACAGCGAGGAGGCGATCAGCCCCAACCCGATCAGGGCGACCCTGTCATAGACCTGCGCCATCAGTTACCCCCTTTGAACTGCCGCACGGCATGGACGACGCGGCGGCAGGCGCTCTCATCGCCCACGGTGATGCGCAGACAGTTGGGCAGGTTGTAGCCCGCCACCCGGCGCACGATCAGCCCTTGGGTCTTGAGGTAGTCGTCGCAGGCCTCGGCCTCCGCCTGATTGGCGAAGCGGGCCAGCACGAAATTGGCGAGCGAGACGTCCGAGGGCACGCCGATCTCGGCCAGCGCATCGGCCAGCCAGGTGCGCCAGCGGGCGTTCTCGGCGCGGCAATGGTCGGTATAGGCGCGGTCACGCATCGCCGCCTCGGCGGCGTTGAGCGCGGCCTGCGACAGGTTGAACGGGCCGCGTACCCGGTTCAGCACGTCGATCACATGGCCCGGCCCATAACCCCAGCCAATGCGCAGCCCGCCCAGCCCATAGAGCTTGGAGAAAGTGCGCGTCATCACCACATTGTCGCGCCGGTCGACAAGTGCGGCACCACCGTCATAGCCCTCGACATATTCGGCATAGGCCCCGTCGAGCACCAGAAGCGCCTGCGGCGGCAGCGCCTCGGCCAGACGTTCAAGCTCGGCCAGACCGATCATCGTGCCGGTGGGGTTGTTGGGGTTGGCGATGAACACCAGCCGCGTCGCCTCGGTGCAGGCGGCGAGGATGGCATCGACATCGGTCACCCGCTCACGCTCGGGCACCTCGACGGGCGTCGCGCCCGCGGCGAGGGCCGAGATGCGGTACATGGCAAAGCCGTGCTCGGTGTGCACCACCTCGGTGCCCGGGCCGGCATAGGCTTGGCAGAGGAAGGCGATGATCTCATCCGAGCCCGCGCCGCAGATGATCCGCTCGGCATCGAGGTCCAGAACCTCGGCAATGGCGGCGCGCAGGGCGCTATGGTCGGAGGATGGGTAGCGATGCAGGTCATAGGCCGCGCGGCGATAGGCTTCGACGGCGGCGGGGCTGGGCCCTAGCGGGTTCTCGTTCGAGCTGAGCTTGACCACATTCTCAAGGCCCGCGACATGCGCCGCACCCCCTTGATAAAGGTCGATCTCCATAATGCCCGGTTGCGGTGCGATCTGTGTCATCTCGCTCTCATCCTCACGCTACTGCCGCCCTTCTATCGGGGGTGTCGCGGTGATGCCAGAATCATTCTGCATCCGCGGCGCCAGCGGACAGGCTGTTGCCCTGCTGCCCGCCCCTCTGCGCAAAAAGAAAAGGCCGCGCGGTTTGCACCACGCGGCCTTTGGCATTCGACAGGCGAAGAAGCTTAGTTCTTCGCGTAGAATTCCACGACGAGGTTCGGCTCCATCACAACCGGATACGGCACGTCGCCGAGGCTCGGTGTGCGCACGAAAGTCGCGGTCATTTTTGAGTGGTCGCACTCAAGGTAGTCCGGCACGTCACGCTCGGGCAGTTGCACGGCTTCGAGAACCGAGGTCAGCTGCTTGGAACGGTCACGCACTTCGATCACGTCACCCTCTTTCACGCGGTAGGAGGGGATGTTGACCTTGCGGCCGTTCACTTTGACGTGGCCGTGGTTCACGAACTGGCGTGCGGCGAAAACGGTCGGCACGAATTTGGCGCGGTAAACAACGGCGTCCAGACGGCGCTCCAGCAGGCCGATCAGGTTTTCACCGGTGTCGCCCTTGACGCGCTCGGCTTCGCCGAAGATGCGACGGAACTGCTTCTCGGTCAGGTCGCCGTAGTAGCCTTTGAGCTTCTGCTTGGCACGCAGCTGAATGCCGAAGTCCGACATTTTGCCCTTGCGGCGCTGGCCGTGCTGGCCGGGGCCGTATTCACGACGGTTCACCGGGGACTTCGGACGACCCCAGATGTTTTCGCCCATACGGCGGTCTAGTTTGTGCTTGGCAGCTGTGCGTTTTGTCACGGCTGATCTCCTTTATAAGGCCCCGAGGGGCGGTAAAGGGCGTTGTCCTTTGGCCGAAGCCCGACAGGCTTCCCCTTGCGGGGTCCACCAACACCAATGAAGGGGCGCTTATACGGGGCCATGGCGGGGAGTCAACGGGGGATTTTCGGCGAATTTGATCCGCCCCGCCCCTACCGTGCCATCGCAGCACAGGGCGCGTGGCGGTGACAGGTCAGGATATGATCGTTCACCAGCCCGCAGGCCTCCATCCAGGCATAGGTGATCGTCGGCCCGCAGAATTTGAAACCGGCTTTCTTCAGGTCTTTGCTCACCTGCTCGGACAAGGCGGTCTTCGGCGGCACCTCGGCCTGTGTGGCAAAGCGGTTTTGCAGCGGTTTGCCATCAACATAGCGCCACATGAAGGCGTCGAACCCCTCGCGCACCTCCAACTCCTGCCATGCGCGGGCGTTGGTGATGGCGGCCTCGATCTTGCCCCGGTGGCGGATGATGCCCGGATCACCCAGCAGGCGCAGCACATCCGCCTCGCCCCATTCAGCAATCTGGTGTGGATCGAACCCGGCAAAGGCCGCACGGAAATTATCGCGTTTTTTAAGGATCGTGATCCAGCTCAGCCCCGCCTGAAACCCGTCAAGGATCAGCTTCTCCCAAAGCGCGCGGCTGTCGTATTCGGGCACGCCCCATTCGGTGTCATGGTAAGCTTGGTAAATCGGGTCATCCCCGGCCCAGTCACAGCGCTGCATCTTCGGCCCCCCTCTGCGCGATCCACCGCGGAAATCGCCGCTGATTAAGACCGTATTATCACCTTTGCGCCCATACCAATCGCAGGACAGCAAGAGAGTACCGCCGTGCCCCGTCGATTCCAACGCCCTTTCGCCGACGTTCCCCCCGGTGGGGACAGCCCGCTGAATCATGCGGTGATGCAGCGCGATGCCGCAACGCTTGAAATGGTGCGCGAGGCCGTGGCCCATCGCCAAACGCTGCTGGCGTTCCAGCCCGTCATGCTGGCCAGCAATCCGACAAATGTTGCCTTTCACGAGGGGCTGATCCGCCTGCTTGATCCCACGGGCCGCGTGATTCCGGCCAAGGATTTCATGCCCGCGATCGAGGACACGGATACCGGGCGGCAGGTGGATGTTCTGGCCCTGCGTCTTGGGCTGAACGCGCTGCACCACCATCCCGGCCTGCGGCTGTCGATCAATATGTCCGCCCGCTCCATCGGGTATCAGGAATGGACTCGCGTCTTGCGCCACTGGCTGGCCCGCGATGCCACCTTGGGCGAACGGCTGATCCTTGAGATCACGGAAAGCTCGGCCATGATGGTGCCGGAACTGGTGACAAGCTTCATGAACCAATTGCAGCCCCACGGCATCTGCTTTGCCATGGATGATTTCGGGGCGGGGCAAACGGCGATCCGCTATTTCAAGGATTTCTACTTTGATGTCCTGAAGCTTGATGGGCAGTTCATCCGCGGCATCGCCACCAACCCCGACAACCGTGCCCTGACCGCCGCGCTGATGTCCATCGCCACGCATTTCGACATGTTAACCGTGGCCGAATGCGTCGAGAACGCCGCCGATGCGGCGGTGCTGACCGAGATGGGCGTCGACTGCCTGCAAGGCTACCACTTCGCCGCGCCAACCACCCGGCCCCCGTGGCTGAATTTCGACCGGGTGCGCGCCACCGGCTAAGCCAGCGCGGACAGGCCGCCGGGGCTGCGGCGGCGGGCTGCCTGCTCAGTTGCCGCATTGCAGCGCATCCGCTATCACTACCTCAGAGGGACGGGAGCGCCCACGCCCGACGATGGCGCGTGTCGGTGTGCCCCCGCCCAACAAGGTAGAGGAAAGTCACATCATGACCAATGTCGTCATCGCATCCGCCGCCCGGACCGCCGTGGGCAGTTTCGGCGGAGCGTTCGCCAATACGCCCGCCCATGACCTTGGTGCCGCCGTTCTGAAAGAGCTGGTGGCCCGCGCCGGGGTGGACCCGTCCGAAGTCTCCGAGACCATTCTGGGGCAGGTGCTGACCGCCGCCCAAGGTCAGAACCCGGCGCGTCAGGCGCATATCAACGCAGGGCTGCCGAAAGAGAGCGCGGCTTGGGGCATCAACCAGGTCTGCGGCTCGGGCCTGCGCGCCGTGGCGTTGGCGGCCCAGCATATCCAACTGGGTGACGCGAATATCGTGGCCGCTGGCGGGCAAGAGA
Source organism: Sulfitobacter sp. 15WGC (assembly GCF_005068605.1). Lineage (NCBI taxonomy): Bacteria > Pseudomonadati > Pseudomonadota > Alphaproteobacteria > Rhodobacterales > Roseobacteraceae > Sulfitobacter > Sulfitobacter sp. 15WGC. The sequence goes on from NZ_SZNL01000009.1 coordinate 32,940, forward strand.
ACATGACCCTCAGCCCCCATGCGCAGAACCTCCGCGCGGGCCAGAAAATGGGCGATCTGCAGTTCATCGACACGATGATCCGCGACGGCCTGTGGGATGCGTTCAACGGCTACCACATGGGCCAAACCGCCGAGAACGTGGCCGAGAAATGGCAGATCAGCCGCGACCAGCAAGACGAATTCGCCGTCGCCTCGCAGAACAAGGCCGAAGCCGCGCAGAAGGCTGGCAAATTCGCCGATGAGATCGTTCCCTTCACCATCAAGACCCGCAAGGGCGAGACGGTTGTCGATCAGGACGAATACATCCGCCACGGCGCCAATATCGAAGCGATGCAGAAGCTGCGCCCGGCCTTCACCAAGGACGGCTCCGTCACCGCGGCCAATGCCTCGGGCATCAACGACGGTGCGGCGGGTGCACTGCTGATGAGCGCGGATGAGGCCGAAAAGCGCGGCATTCAGCCGCTCGCGCGGATCGCCTCCTATGCCGCCGCCGGTCTCGACCCGTCGATCATGGGCGTTGGCCCCGTCTATGCCTCGCGCAAAGCGCTGGAGAAAGCCGGTTGGTCGCCCGAAGACCTCGATCTGGTGGAAGCCAACGAAGCCTTCGCCGCGCAGGCCTGCGCCGTGAACAAGGAGATGGGCTGGGATCCGGAAATCGTGAACGTCAACGGCGGTGCCATCGCCATTGGCCACCCGATTGGTGCCTCGGGCGCGCGGGTGCTCAACACCCTGCTGTTCGAAATGCAGCGCCGTGACGCCAAGAAAGGTTTGGCGACGCTGTGTATCGGCGGCGGTATGGGTGTTGCCATGTGCCTAGAGCGCCCCTAAGACTAAATCGGCGCGCAACTTTCTTGCGCGCCGAAACATGCATTTGCAAGAACATTACCTTGAGGGAGGGATTACATGTCACGCATCGCTTTGGTCACCGGGGGAAGTCGCGGGATTGGCGCGGCCATTTCGACCACGCTGAAGAACAAAGGCTATACCGTCGCCGCCACCTATGCCGGCAATGACGAAGCCGCCGCGAAATTCACCGAAGAGACCGGCATCAAGACCTATAAATGGAACGTGGCAGATTACGACGCCTCCAAAGCGGGGATCGAACAGGTCGAAGCCGAGCTTGGCCCCATCGAGGTGGTGGTCGCCAATGCGGGCATCACCCGCGACGCGCCCTTTCACAAGATGACCCCCGACCAGTGGAATGAAGTCATCGCCACCAATCTGACCGGCGTCTTCAACACGATCCACCCGGTCTGGCCCGGCATGCGCGAACGCAAGTTCGGCCGCGTTGTCGTGATCTCTTCGATCAACGGGCAAAAGGGGCAGTTCGCGCAGGTGAACTATGCCGCGACCAAGGCGGGTGATCTGGGCATCGTGAAGTCATTGGCCCAAGAGGGCGCGCGCGCGGGCATCACCGCCAATGCCATCTGCCCCGGCTATATCGCGACCGATATGGTCATGGCCGTGCCCGAAAAGGTCCGTGAAAGCATCATCGCGCAGATCCCCGCCGGACGTTTGGGAGAGCCCGAAGAAATCGCCCGTGCGGTGGCCTTTCTCGTCTCCGACGACGCCGGTTTCATCAATGGCTCGACGATCTCGGCCAATGGGGCGCAATTCGTCGTCTAACGGGCGGATGTTCTAGAAATTTATTGGGCCAGTCTTTTCCCAAGACTGGCCTTTTTTAATGCGACAAATGAAAGCCGAATGCGGCACTTACTGGCCATCCAGTCTGCCGCCCCGCCAAAGCGGAACGACAGCGATCAAAAAAAAAAACGCCGCATTGCGCGGTAAGGGTCAGCTCGACAGGCGGCTAATCTCCTCTTTCAAACGCAGTTTTTCCTTTTTCATGGAAGCCACTTTCAAATCGTCCATACCGGGGGCGCGTTGCGCGGTTTCCACCGCCTCACTCATCGCCTGATGCTTGCGCTTCAGGGTGTCCAGATGTGCGTTCAAAGCCATACAATCCTCCATGATTGGTGTGTGGAATTTCAGTGGACCACAGCGCGACCCACAAGTCACGCGGCACCGCAGCATAGGGGTGAAGTTGGTAAAGAAACGCTTAAGAAGTAGGATAGACCAGCGGCGCCCCCCGGCGCAGGACCGCTTCGATTTCCGGCACATAGCTATCGCCGTCCCCCTCATGCCGCGCGCCACGGTGCATGACAAAGCTGTGATAGAGCCGAAAAGCACCGCGTCCGTTCTTGCGCGCACGCAAGAGAATCAACTCCGGCATCCTTCCCGCGCGTGACGCAAGCGGCAGCACCTCGACCGATCCCATCTCATGCGGCAGCGCCGCCAGAATCTCGGGCAGCCGTTCGGCGCGATGGATAAAATGCGCCTGCCCCTTGGGCTTTATCCGCCGCGCGGCGGTGCGGACCCATTGTCGCAGCGGTGTCGCCTCGCCCAAGGCCGTCTCGCGCCCCGGATCTCGGGACTGGACCGAAGCGGCCCGGTCGAAGTAGGGCGGATTGGCAAGAACGTGGTCAAATTGTCGCTGGCGCAGATGCAGGGGCATCTCGGTCAGATCGGCCTCCACCACCTCCAGCGCCGCGCCGCCATTGCGCCGCGCCAGTTCGGCATAGGCGGGTTGCAGCTCACAACCCGTCAGCGTCAGCCCCGGCACCCGCGCCCCCAGACAAAGCACCGCCGCACCGGCCCCGCAGCCAAGCTCCAGCACGCTCTGCCCTGCCTTGGCCTCGATGCTCGCGGCCAGCAAAACCGGGTCCACCCCGGCACGATAGCCCCGCCCCCGGCGCGGCTGCCAGAGGTGCAGCTTGCCGCCCAGAAAAGCGTCGCAGGTCAGGTCGTCTTCGGTGAAACGGGTCACAGCCCCAGCGGAATCTCATTGTCGCGCATCACCCGCAGGGCGGCGTCATGATCATCAGGATGCACCATCAGGCGGCGCGGGAAAATCCCAATGCCCCCTTCGAGCACGCTCATGTTTACGTCCATTTCAAAGCAGTCTATATCCTCCCCCCTGAGAAGGGCGGTGGCAAAGGCGATGATGGTCATGTCGGTGCTGCGCAAAAGTTCCTTCATATCAAAGATGTAGAGCCGGATCACCGGCATGTCGAGCGGGACGCGGGAAATGATGATGAAAAGTGATGCAACGGGCAAACCGCACGACCGCATGGCGGCCTATCTAAGCGATGATATGGCGGCGGTCAGCGCCCTGATCCGCGAGCGGATGGCGTCGAAACACGCGCCCCGTATCCCCGAGGTCACCGCCCATCTGGTCGAAGCGGGAGGCAAGCGCCTGCGCCCGATGCTGACGCTAGCCGCGGCCCGGATGTGCGGCTACGGTGGCCCCTATCACGTCCATCTGGCCGCCACGGTTGAGTTCATTCACACCGCGACCCTGCTGCACGACGATGTGGTGGACGAAAGCGCCCAACGGCGCGGGCGGCCTACGGCGAACCTTCTGTGGGACAACCAGTCGTCAGTGCTGGTGGGGGACTACCTCTTTGCCCGCAGCTTTCAGTTGATGACCGAGCCGGGCTCGATGCCGGTGATGCGCATCCTGTCGAACGCCGCCGCGACCATCGCGGAGGGCGAGGTGCTGCAACTGACCGCGGCGCAGAATCTGGCCACGGATGAACAGGTCTATCTGCAAGTCGTGCGCGGCAAGACGGCGGCGCTCTTCTCAGCCGCGACTGAGGTGGGCGGCGTGATCGCCGATGCGCCGGAGGATCAGGTCACGGCGCTCTATGACTATGGTGACGCGCTTGGCATCGCCTTCCAGATCGTCGACGATCTGCTGGATTATCAGGGCGACACAGGGGCCACGGGCAAGAACGTCGGTGACGATTTCCGCGAGCGCAAACTGACCCTGCCGGTGATCAAAGCCGTGGCCAAGGCCGACGAGGAGGAGCGCGCCTTTTGGACCCGCACCATCGAGAAGGGCAAACAGGAAGAGGGCGACCTCGACCATGCGCTGATGCTTTTGGCCAAACACGACACGCTCACCGCGACGCAGCGCGATGCCTGTGACTGGGCGGAGAAGGCCAAAGCGGCGCTTGCCCCCCTGCCCGACCATGAGTTGAAAGACATGTTGATCGATCTGGCCGACTACGTCGTCGCCCGGATCAGCTAAGCGGCCAAGATCGGCGCGGCGGCGACCCACCATCGCGGCGCCGCGCTGGCGATGCGATGGGCGGCGGCCTCGGCCTGCGCCACCGTGGCGTAGAGGCCGAAACAGGTCGCGCCCGAGCCGGACATCCGCGCCAGCGCCGCATCGCTCAACGCCTCCAGACAGCCCCCGATGACCGGCTCCCGCGCGATGGCGGGCGCGGCAAGGTCGTTGCGCTGTGCGCTCAGAAAATCGATGAAGTCGGAAAAGCCCGCGAAGCTCGGGATCACCTCGGGCATCGGCGGCTGGTTCTTGTCGCTGAGCGCCGAGAAGACAGCGGGCGTCAGCACATCGACGCCGGGGTTCACCAGCACCATATGGCAAGGCGGCAGCGCGGAAAGCGGCGTGAGGATCTCTCCCACCCCCTGCATCCGCTGGGGGCCGCGTGTCAGACAGACCGGCACATCCGCCCCGAGCTGCGCGGTCTCTGTGGGCAGCGGAACGCCCCAATGCGCCGCAAGCAAGTTCAAGGCCGCCGCCGCATCGGCAGAGCCGCCCCCGATCCCCGCCGCTGCGGGCAGGTGTTTCTCAAGATGCAGTGCGGCGCCACGGCCCGCGCCTGCGTCCAGCATCTCTGCCGCGCGCAGGACGAGGTTGCGCGCATCGGTCGGCACCCCTTCGGCCCGCGGGCCGCTGACCGTCAGGGTCAAATCATCCGCGGCAGCCACATCCAGCCGATCGCCCACGCCAGCCCGCACCACCAGCGAATCCAGCAGGTGATAGCCGTCTGCCCGCTGGCCGGTGCAATGCAGGGTCAGGTTCACCTTGGCCCAAGCCATCCGCGACGCCGCAGCGCCGGGGTCGGCGGGCGCCCCATCGTTTGAAAAGCTCATTCGTCCGCAGCAACCTTAAGCGGGGCCGCGCCCTCTTCGGCCAGTACGGCATCGAGCCCGACTTCCAGCTTGCGGCGCATCCGCTCGGGGTCGGCCTCTGAATCCGCATCCGTCAGGTCAACGAAAGAGAGCGCCCGACGCCACTGGAACTCGGCCTCGCGTTTGCGGCCCACGGCCCAGTAAACATCCCCGAGGTGATCGTTCACCACCGGATCGACCGGCTCCAGCTCGACCGCGCGTTCCATCTGCTCAACCGCTTCTTCGTAGCGGTCCAGCCGGTAGAAGACCCAGCCCAGCGAATCGACAATATAGCCGCTGTCGGGGCTGGCCGCGACAGCGCGTTCGATCATCTCCAGCGCCTCGTCCAAGTTGCGCTGCTGTTCGACCAGCGAATAGCCGAGGTAGTTCAGCACCTGCGGCTGCTCGGGGTTCAACTCAAGCGCCGAGCGGAAATCCGCTTCGGAGCCTTCCCAATCGCCGCTGCGTTCCTTGGCGATGGCGCGGGCGTAGAACAGCACCCAGCGGGCACGGGCGGTTTCGGGCGTCAGCGCGAGCGCTTGATCGTAGGAGGCGATGGCCGCCTCATAGTCCTCTTCAGCCCGCAGCATATCGCCTAGCGTGGAATGCACCACGGCCAGATCACCATGGCTGCGCGCGAGTTGTTCCAGCACTTCGATCGCCTGCGCGGTCTTGCCCGAGCGGCGCAGCGCATCGGCGCGGCCCAGTTCGGCGGCGTGATAGGCCGGGCTGTCGGCAGGCAGGGATTTATATTCGGCAATCGCCAGATCATGCTCGCCAAGGTTCTCCAACAGGCTTGCCGTCAGCAAAAGCGCATCGACATGGTCCGGTCGCAGATAACGCGCGATGCGCGAATAGAGCAGAACGTAATAGTCCCCCGCCGCCTCATTGCGCAGAACGGCGGCGAAGGTGAAAAACACCTCGGCCATGCCCGCTTGGGCGTCGGGCATATGGCTGAAAGGCGCGGGCGTTTCCTGCTGCAAACCTTCGATCAGCCGCGCGATTTCGGGGTCGCTATCCGCGCCAAAACCGTCCGAGAGCACGGCCAGCGCATCCTCGCTGCGCCCCAATTGGCCAAGGATCTCGGCATGGGCCATCACGCCGCGCCGGGTCTGGCCTGCGGCCCCTGCCTCACCACTGGCAAAGATCGCCTCCGCCCCTTCGAAGTCGCCGACGCTCGCCAGCGCGAGGGCCTTGTGATACATCACGAAGCCCTGCATCCCGGCCTCTTCGCTCAGGCTGTCGAAAGCCTTTATCGCGGCGGTGACATCGCCCGCCCCCATATGCGCCCATGCCTGCACCAGCCCGCCGACCCAAGGGCCGATGGCCGAGGTATCGCGTTCAAGCAGGGCCTTGTAATCGCCCTCTTTCGCCAACGCGGCCACAAGGGTCATCTCGGCCACCTGGCTCTTGGTGCCGAGGGTGATCATATTGCGTGCCAGCGGCAGCGCCTTGTCCACCCGCCCGAGCGAAAGATAGGACAGCACCGCGCTTTCCATCAGTTCGATGTTCTTCGGGTCCCGCGCCAGCGCCTCGGTATAATACCGCGCGGCCTCGGGGTAGTCGCTGTTCACGGCGGCATGACGCCCCGCCAGATAGGGGCCTGCGACCGATTGCGCCATCAGCGGCGCCGACAGGCCGATGCAAAGCGCCGCAACGCTGGTGAAACCTAGGACATTCCGAAACATGCAAACCGCCTCATATCGCTTTGCTTGCAGGCTATCATCTTCGTGCCGGGGCGCAATGGCGGGGCGGTGATGTCGCCCATGGCCGACAGGTTTTCGCCGAAAAGACGAAAAAGACCGACACGCCTGCGCGTGCCGGTCCTTTAATTGCGCCTTTGGCGATGGCTCACATATTCGGGTAGTTCGGCCCGTCGCCGCCCTGCGGGGTGGTCCAGACGATGTTCTGTGTCGGGTCCTTGATGTCGCAGGTCTTGCAATGCACGCAGTTCTGGAAGTTGATCTGGAACCGCGTCTCGCCGGTTTTGTCATCCTCGACGAACTCGTAAACCCCCGCCGGGCAATAGCGGGCCGAGGGGCCCGCGTATTTCGGCAGGTTCACCTCGACCGGAATACTCGGGTCTTTCAGCTTGAGATGCGCAGGCTGGCTCTCCTCGTGATTGGTAAAGGAGAAGGCCACGTTGGTCAGACGGTCAAAGCTGAGTTTGCCATCGGGTTTGGGGTAGTCGATCTTCTTGTGCTTATCCGCAGGCTCGGTCGCCTCGGCATCCGATTTGCCGTGGCTCAGCGTGCCCAAGAGCGAGAAGCCGAGCGTGTTGGTCCACATATCGAAGCCCCCAATCGCCAGCGAGGCTGTGAGCCCGTATTTCGACCAGAGCGGCTTGAGGTTCCGAACCTTCTTGAGGTCGGTCCCAATCGGCCCTTCGCGCACATCGGTCTCGTAATCGGTCAACTCATCACCGCCACGGCCTGCTTGGATCGCCGCATAGGCCGCCTCTGCCGCCGCCTTGCCCGAGAGCATGGCGTTGTGGTTGCCCTTAATGCGCGGCACGTTGACCATGCCCACCGAACAGCCCAGCAGCGCCACACCGGGGGCCACCATCTTGGGCATCGACTGATAGCCGCCCTCGGTGATCGCCCGCGCGCCGTAGGCGACGCGTTTGCCGCCCTTGAGCAGTTCGGCCACCATCGGGTGATGCTTGAAGCGCTGAAATTCCATGTAAGGGAAAACATGCGGGTTCTTGTAGCCGAGGTGGACGACGAAGCCGACGTAAACCTGATTGTTCTCAAGGTGGTAGATGAAGGACCCGCCGCCCGCATTGCTGTTGAGCGGCCAGCCCATTGTGTGGGTGACGGTGCCCTCGCGGTGCTTGGCGGGGTCGATCTCCCAAATCTCTTTCATGCCAAGACCGTACTTCTGCGGCTCTTTGCCCTCATCCAGCCCGTATTTGGCGATGACCTGTTTGCTCAGGCTGCCGCGCACGCCTTCGGAGAGGAAGACATATTTGCCGTGCAGTTCCATCCCCGGCTCATAGCTCGGGCCGGGGGTGCCGTCGGCATTTTTGCCCATCTCACCGGCGACAACGCCTTTGACTTCGCCGTTCTCGCCAAAGACGAGTTCGGAGCAGGCCATGCCGGGGAAAATCTCGACGCCCAGTTCCTCGGCCTGTTCGGCCATCCAGCGGCAGACATTGCCCAGTGAGACGATGTAGTTGCCGTGGTTCTTCATCAGCGGCGGCATGGGGAATTCCGGAACACGCAGCTTGCCCGCCTCGCCCAGCAGGTAAAAGTTGTCTTCCTTCACCGGCACGTTCAGCGGCGCGCCTTTTTCCTTCCAATCGGGGATCAGCGCGTCCAGCCCGCAGGGGTCAAGCACCGCGCCCGACAGGATATGCGCGCCCACTTCCGAGCCCTTTTCAAGCACCACAACATTGCAATCGGCGTCCAACTGCTTGAGCCGGATCGCAGCCGACAGGCCAGCAGGCCCGGCGCCGACGATCACAACGTCATATTCCATCGCTTCGCGTTCAATCTCGGCCATTTTGGTGCTCCCTCACGGCAAATTCGGTTTGGATTTGGCTAAACCACCGCCGCGCGCAATGCAATCGCGACCCTGCGTTTATTGCGCAAAACGTGGGCTCCACGACATAACATGACGCGCGACCTTGCGGATCGCCAGCTCTTCCCCCTTGAGATAGTGCTGCCGCGCCCGGTTTCACCACCCAAGCGCCGCGGCCCGCACGGCGAAAACGGGACCGGATTGACGGCAGTCAACCGCCGATCTCAGCGCCGTTAGCCCCTTGCAATTGGCGGGCAGTTTGGGTCAGGTATCTGCCAAGTTAACACGCAATTGGCCGCCCCCCGGCGAAAACCCGGGTGCGGCCCTCATTATGTAGGCACACCGCCATGGAAAAAATCCCGATGACCCGCGACGGTCACACCGCGCTCGAAGGCGAACTCAAGCAGCTTAAAACGGTTGAACGCCCTGCCATCATCAAGGCCATCGCCGAGGCGCGCGAACATGGTGACCTGTCGGAAAACGCCGAATATCACTCGGCCAAGGAAAAGCAGTCTTTCATCGAAGGCCGCATCAAAGAGCTTGAGGGCGTGATCTCCCTCGCCGATGTGATCGACCCCAAGAAACTGTCGGGCTCGATCAAATTCGGCGCCACGGTCACGCTGGTCGATGAGGACACGGACGAAGAGAAAACCTATCAGATCGTTGGCGAATATGAGGCCAATATCGAAAAGGGTCTTTTGAACATCAAATCCCCCATCGCGCGCGCGCTGATCGGCAAGGAAGAGGGTGATTCCGTCGAGGTGCGCACCCCCGGCGGGCAGAAATCCTATGAGGTTCTCAAGATCGTCTACGCTTGAACGGGAAGGCTGACATGGCAGAGCCCGACGCTTCCGCATCCGCAGAGCAAGCCCCCCGCGCCCCGCGCGGCGGGACCGGCGCGGCACGGCCCACGCCGATGGGCATCTACGACCGGCCCAAGGCCAATAGCATCACCGAGATCGAGATCATCGCAGGCGCCCTTTCGGCGCTCTGGCTGCTTGGCACGGCGATCTATTTCACCTTCATCGCCGCCGAGGTGCCCGAGGGCACGCCCGACAGCGGGCTGCGCGGGCTGTTGATCCTGCTGGTGGTGGTCATGCCCGTCGCGATGATCTGGGTCGGGGCCACCGCCGCCCGCGCCGGGCGGGTCATGCGTGAGGAAAGCCAACGTCTGCAAGCCGCGATCGACGCGATCCGGCACTCCTATATCTCGCAACAGCAGGGCAACAAACCGGCGGGCGAGGGCAGCATCGCCCGCAAGCTTGATGAACTCGCCGCCAGTGCCCGCAAGACCGAAATCGCGCTGGCCGGGCTTCAGGGCCGCGATGCGCCGTCGCGCCCCGTCGATCCGGCCCCCGCGCCCACACCGCCCGCCGCCGAAGACCAGCCGACGCTGGCCCTTGGCACGCAGGCGGGCGACAGCGCACAGCCGCTCTCTGCCGAGGATTTCACCCGCGCCCTCAACTTCCCCGAAACGGCGGAGGATCAGGCCGGTTTCGACGCCCTGCGCCGCGCGTTGAAAGACCGGTCCGCCGCGCAGCTTGTACAGGCCGCGCAGGATGTGCTGACCCTGCTGAGCCAAGACGGCATCTATATGGACGACCTGCGCCCCGACCGCGCGCGTCCCGAAGTCTGGCGGCAATTCGCCAGCGGCGCGCGGGGCCGGACCATCGCGCCTTTGGGCGGCATTCGGGATCGCTCCTCGCTGGCGCTGGCCAATGCGCGGATGCGGCAAGACCCGATCTTCCGCGACGCCGCGCATCACTTCCTGCGCCGCTTTGACCGGACCTTTGCGGAGTTCGAGAAACAGGCCACGGATGAGGAAATCTCGATGCTGGCCGACACCCGCACCGCCCGCGCCTTCATGCTGTTGGGCCGCTGCGCGGGCACCTTCGATTGACGCGCGGGTCTAGCCGGTAAAACTGCCGTAGGGGATGAAACGGACGGTATCGCCCGGCGTGATGTCGCGGGCGGCCTCGTCCAATTCGACCAGCCCTTCGGCCCAGCTGAGCCCGCTGATGCGCCCCGACCCTTCGGAGGCAAAGACCTCGGCCCGGCCATCGCGCATCCGCGCGCGCAGGTATTCCCGCCGCCCGGCCTTTTTGCGCTTCTCGAAGGCGGCAGGCACGTCGAAACCCTGCGGCTCTTGCCAGCCGCACCCGGCCAACAGCGCCATGGCGGGCCGGGCGAAGATCAGCGAACAGACCATCGCCGCCACCGGATTGCCCGGTAGGCCGAAGACCGGCACCCCCTGCCACATCCCAAGCGCCAAGGGCCGCCCCGGCTTCACCGCGATCCGCCAAAGCTGCATCGCCCCCGCTTCGCTCAACAGAGCCGAGACGTGGTCTTCGTCCCCCGCCGATGCGCCGCCACTGGTGAGGATCACATCGACCTGCCCTGCCGCCGCATCAAGCCGCGCGCGCAGCGCGGCGCGGTCGTCGGCCACGCGGCCCAGATCGACCGCCTCATGGCCAAAATCGGTGGCGAGTTGCAGCAGCATTGGGCGGTTGGCGTCGTAAATCTGACCGGCGCGGGCCGCCGCGCCCATCTCGACCAATTCGTCCCCGGTTGAGATCACACCAACCTTGAGCCTTTTGCGCAAAGACACCTCCGCCACACCGGCGGCAGCCAGAAGCGCCAGTTCCGCCGGGCCGATGCGCGTGCCCGCAGCGAGGATCACATCGCCCGCCTGCACATCCTCCCCGGCCTTGCGGGTGTTGGCCCCCTGTTTGACCGGCCCGTGAAAGCGCAGCACGCCGCCCTCAGCGGTCACATCCTCTTGCAAGATGACGGTATCGACGCCTTCGGGCAGCGCCGCGCCGGTCAGCACGCGGATCGCTTGCCCCGCAGGCACCGCACCGGGGCGGTCGCCCGCCGCCGCGCGGCCCGGCACCAGCGGCATTTCCTGCAGCCCTTCGCCCCGTCCTCCGGCAAAGCCATAGCCATCGACCGCCGTATTGGGCAGCGGCGGGTTGGCGCGGATGGCGGTCACATCTTCGGCCAAGATGCGCCCCCCGGCATCGGCGGCGGGCCATGGCTCGGCCTCTGTCACCACGTGAAGCCGCGCGCGCAGCAGGTCCAGCGCCTCATTCACGGGGGTCCAATGCACGCCGGGCGGCAGGGCGAAACAGTCGTTGCGCAGGGGCGGCGGCGCGGGCGTGGCGGCGGCCGCCGGGGCGGCGATCAGCCCCACGTCGCGCAGGATGAAATCGGCAATGGCGGCGGTGTCGTTCAGATCGAAAACGGGCCGATCCACCTCAAGCGGCACATCGCTGGCCAGTGCCCGCACTGTCGGGTCATCCGGCGCGATCAACGGGTTTCCGGTCTCGGCCCGATGCGCTTCGACCTTCGGATGGCCGTCGCGTTTGTAGCCTTCGATCAGCACCAGATCGACGGGCGAGAGCCGTGCCAGATGCGCCTCCAGCGGCGGTTCATCGGCCCCGCGCAGCTCATGCATCAGGGCGAAACGCGCGCCCGAGGCCAAGAGCACCTCCCGCGCGCCCGCGATGCGGTGGCGGTGGCTGTCTTTGCCGGGGTGATCCACGTCGAAAGTGTGATGCGCGTGCTTGACGGTTGAGACGGTGAAGCCGCGGCCCGTGATCTCGGCCACCAGCCGCTCCATCAGCCCGGTCTTGCCTGCGTTTTTCCAACCGACGACGCCGTAAACCCTCATACCATCGCCTCTGCTTTCGCCAGATCTTCGGGCGTGTTCACGTTGAAGAAGGCCGCCTCATCGGGGAAGAGTGCCTCGCGCCCGTTGTGGCGTTCCGTCCAGAGCACCACCTTGCGCAGCCCGCCCGCCAAAGCGCTGCGCAGATCGTCGCGCAGCGCCACGGGCCAGAGGCCAAAGGTCGGATGCCGCGCCGTGCCGCGTTTCGCGTCCGGCGTGGCGGCGAGGCCAGCGGATGGGCCATGCCATCGGCAGCCAGCAGCAGACGCGGCACCAGATCGCAGGGGAAGAAAGGCGTATCGGCGGCAGCGGTCACGATGCTCTCGGCCCCCTGTTCGGCGGCCCAGTCCAGCCCAGCAAGCACCCCCGCCAGCGGCCCGGCGAAGCCCTCGATACTATCGGCCAGCACCGGCAGACCGAGGTCGGCAAACCGCGCCGCATCGCCATTGGCGTTGAGCGCCAGCCCCGCGACCTGCGGCTCCAGCCGGTCGATCACCGATGACAGGAGCGTGCCCTGCCCCAGCGGCAGCAGGCCCTTGTCGCCGCCGCCCATACGGGTCGCTTGCCCGCCCGCCAGAATGACGCCAAGTGGTTGTTTCATGTGGTCAATCCTTCGCGCCCTTGCGCGCGCTTTTGCGCGGCTCTTCGGCCACGCTGGCCGGATCCGCATCGCGGATGAGCCGCCCCTCCCCGGCCAGACAGGTAAAGCGCTGCCCGCGCATCCGCCCGATCAGAGTCAGGTTCACCTGCTGCGCGATCTCCACCCCCCAAGCGGTGAAGCCCGAACGGGACGCCAGCACCGGAATGCCCATCATCGCCGTCTTGATCACCATCTCAGAGGTCAGCCGCCCGGTGGTATAAAGCACCTTATCCTCGGCCCCGACCCCTTCGGAAAGCATCCAACCCGCGATCTTGTCGACCGCGTTGTGACGGCCCACATCCTCCATATAGACCAAGGGCCGATCGCCTTGGCAAAGCACCGTGCCGTGGATCGCCCCGGCCTCCAGATAGAGGCTCGGCGTGCGGTTGATCTTGGCCGCCAGCGCGTAGAGGTCCGATGTGCGCACCGGCGTCTCGGGCAGGCTCACCTCCGCCAGCCCCTCCATCATATCGCCAAAGACCGTGCCCACGGCGCAGCCGCTGGTGCGGGTCTTGCGCTGCATCTTGTCTTCGTAATCGGTGGCCCGTTTGGTACGGACGACGACAGTCTCAAGCTCTTCGTCATAATCGACGCCGGTGATCTCTTCATCCGGGCGCAGCATCCCCTGATTGCGCAGAAACCCAAGCGCCAGATAGGCCGGGTAATCGCCGATGGTCATGGCGGTCACGATCTCTTGCCGGTTGAGGAATATCGTCAGGGGGCGCTCTTCGACCACATTGATCGCCACCTCGGCCCCGGTGTGATCCACGCCAGAGACGCTGCGGGTCAGCCGAACAGCAGTCGGATCCGGGGCGATCAGATAATTGCTAAGTTCATTGTCTCGGGCCAATTGTATCCCCCTGCGGTTAGGTCTAAGCCTTTGACATTATATTTAAGAGTTCGCCATGGCCATCACCACCACCAAATCCGCCTATCGCAAAGGGATCGTCGACGCACTGCCCTTCGTGCTGGTGATCATCCCCTTCGCCTCCCTCTTTGGCCTATTGGCGACCGAGGCCGGGTTGAACGTGTTCGAAACGCTGACCTTTTCGATCGTGGTGATCGCCGGGGCCGCGCAGTTCACGGCGCTGCAACTGCTGCGAGAAGACGTGCCCACGGCCATCGTGCTGGCCTCGGCGCTGGCGGTGAACTTGCGCATGGCGATGTATTCGGCCTCTCTCACCCCGTGGATTGGCGGCGCGCCGCTGTGGCAGCGGGCGTTGGCGGCCTATATGACGGTCGATCAATCCTATGTCGCCGCGATGACGCAATATGAGCGCGACCCTGAGATGACGGTGCCGCAGCGCATGGCCTATTTCTTTGGGACCGTGACACCGGTTGTGCCGCTTTGGTATATCTTCACGCTGATCGGCGCGATGGTGGGAGCCAGCGTGCCGGATAGCTGGGCGCTGGACTTCGCCATTCCGATCACCTTTCTGGCCATGATCGCGCCGATGTTCCGCACACTGGCCCATGTGGCGGCGGCGGTGGTCGCGGTCGTCGTGAGCCTTTTCGCTGTCGAGGTGCCCTATGCGCTTGGGCTGATCATCGCGGGGCTCGCGGGCATGATCACCGGCGCGCAGGTCGAGGCATGGATGGAACGGCGCAAACCGGGGAGCACGGCACGATGATCGATAGAACCGCACTTTGGGTCGTGATCATCGGCCTCGGGCTGGGCAGCTTTTTCCTGCGCTTTGTCTTTACCGGCTTGGTTGGCAACAAACAGATGCCCGCATGGCTCTTGCGGCATCTGCGCTATACTGCCGTGGCGATTCTGCCCGCGTTGGTGGCACCTCAGGTGATCTGGCCTTCGGCCACCGGGGGGCAGTTCGACCTGCCGCGCGTCACCGCGGCGGCGGTGACATTGGGCGTGGGGCTGGTGACCAAGAACGTCCTCGCCGCGATCCTGTCAGGGGCCGCGGCGCTTTATGGGATGCTCTATCTGGTGGGGTAAGCGCGGGCGCTACTGTCGGGCCAGTTGCGCCGCGCGCAGGGCGTCGATCACATCGCCCTCATCGTCTTCGTAATATTTCGTCGTGGTGACACCCGGCAGGGCCTCGAACCGCTCTTGCAGCTTGACGGGATAGTAGGTCGACCCCACGCTTTGAAACCCCGGCAACTGGCTGAGAATGCCGCTGGTGGCATTGGCGCAAAAGGCACCGGGCACCGCGCCATTGGCGGTCACCAGTTCAAGCGCGCGTTCGGCCACCTCGGGGCTGACCGGGATTTCCTGACTGACCACATGAAAGGTGCTGCGGGCGTGGGCGGATTTATAGGCCTGCAACCACGCAGGCGTCACCCCGTAGAGCACATCGCCCCGCTCGGCCATCCGCGCATCCCGAAACGACCCCGCGGGGTCAAAGATCACCCGTTCCGAGCCGTTCACCATCAGCGCGCTATGGCCGCCGCTGCCGGTGCGGTTGTTCACCATGGTCATCAATGTGAGGGAGGGCGGCTCGGGCGCGCGGTAGGCTGCACGCGCCACAACGTCGGGCGGGCTATCGGGGCTTTGATCCACCGAGCAGCCAGCCAGAACGCCAACAAGTGCAATCGACGCTAAGAGAGTTCTCAAACCGTTACCCTCGCGCCTAGGGGTAGGACGTGATCAACCGGCAAAGATCGCCAGCAGAACAAGAATCACGAGGATGACGACGGTGCCGCGTGTCACGAAGGACATGAACCCGTCAAAGGTCTTTTGCTGCTCTTCGTAATTCATGCTGCCGTGTTCATGTTCAGCCATTTTCGTCTCCCTAAGACAATTTGTTGGCGCTGATTAACCTATTCGCATCACCCTGTCACGGGGGGATGATGCGCAGAAAACCATACTAGCTTTGCGCCGCATTACGCGCTATAGGGGAATCCCACACTTCCCCGCACGCTATAGAGTCTCTCAGACTTCGCCGTCTTCCAGATCGGCGACCAGACGAAAGCCGATCCGTTGTGGCGCGGCCTCCGGCACCTTTTTCGGCAAGGCCCGCAGCATCACGTTTAGCTGCCCCACATGCTGCACCAACTGCGCCCGCGCCCCTGCCGGATCGACGCCGTAAAAGGTGATGATATCGGGGTCGAAATACCCCATGCCTTCGATCCGCAGCACCCCGGCATCGCCTCCGGCAAAGCCAATCGCCGCCTCATGATCATTGTCGAGCTTTTCCTCGAAATTCTTGAGGTAAAGCACGACTCGCTCATAGGCCCATTGCGCGGGGGATTTCTGTTTCACCGGCTTGTCGGTCACCGATTTGGGCAGGGGTCGATCGCCCGACTTGGGCTGGTCCGCGCCTGTATGCACCTCATGCATGCGCGGTAATGCCGCAGCCTCATAGGCCTCGGCTGCCGTTCTCACCTCATCGCCCATCGCTCACCCCTTACGCTGATACACCCATGCGCCATCCGCCGCGCGCAAGCTGCGCGTGGCCTCTCCGGCTTGGTAAAGGTGGCTCAGATGGGCGACGGCTTCAACCAGCGCGAGGCCATATTCCGCCTCACCGATATTGCGTTTGAACAGCGGCGCGAAACATTCCGAGGCTGATTTCGGCGTGTCGATATAGGCCAGAAGCCTGCGCAGGGCGCTGTGGTGGTTTTCGATCAACTGCTTCAGCCGCGTCGGCAGGCCGGTGAAGGGCAGCTTGTGGCCGCCAAGCACCAGATGATCCTCCCGCGCCAAGGGCACGAAACGCTCGCAAGCCTCCAGCCATTCGCCGATGGGGTCGGCCATCGGCTCGGTCGGGTAGACGCCGATGTTGGGGCTGATGGAGGGCAGAATCTGATCCCCCGCGATCACCAGATTGTCGCCGCGGCTCCAAAAGGTCGCGTGTTCGGGGGCGTGGCCATTGCCGATATGCACTTCCCAATCGCGGCCACCCATGCGGATCACATCGCCCTGCCGGATGCGGGTGAACCCCAGCGGCAGCGGGGCCACCACATCGGCGAAATTGAAGGGCCGCTCATTGGCGCGTTTGTCATAGTGCGCCGCGGCCATCCCCGCTTTGCGGTAGAACGCAAGGGCTTCGGCGACCGGCACCTCTTGGACATCGAGCGTCAGCATCCGCGCGGTCAACCACGCGGTGCGCGTGGTGACCAGTTCCGCCCCGAACTCGGTCTGCAACCACCCGGCAAGGCCGATGTGATCGGGGTGGTGATGGGTGACGACCACGCGCGAGATCGGCTTGCCGCCAAGCGGCCCCGCCATCAGCCCACGCCAAATCTCCTTGGCCCGGCGCGAGGCGAAGCCCGTGTCGATCACCGTCCAGCTATCGCCCTCGTCCAAGGCATAGACGTTGACGTGATCCAGCTTCATCGGCAGTGGCAGGCGAAACCAAAGCACCCCCGGCGCCACCTCAATCGCCTCCCCTTCGGCGGGCGGCACCTCCCAAGGATAGCGCAGCCCCTTGGGGGTTTTTGGCGAAGCGGTGGAGAGGGTGGCCTGCTCTGTCATCAGCTTCTCAGGTCTTCGACATCAAGCGCATAGAGGTCTTCTACCCCGGCCTGTGCATGGGCCAACAGGCCCTGATGCTCAGGCAAGAGACGTTGGATATAGAACCGCCCCAGCTTGGCCCGCGCATCGCCCGCGCCGGCGGCCTTCTCGGCCATGGCGGCTTGCAGATGCAGATGCCCGCCCATCACGCGGGCGAAGGCGCGCAGATAGGGGACGGCACCGGCGAACCGCGCGTTCATGTCCTTCTGCGCGGTCATCCACTCGGTCGTCTCGCGCAGGGTCTCGCTGGCCTGCCAGACCGCATCGGCCATGCGCGGGAAAGGGCCGCGGGCGGATTCGGCATGGGCTTCGATCTCATCCAAGAGCCGGTTCGCCGCCTCGCCGGCGTCCATCATCTTGCGGCCCACAAGGTCCATCGCCTGAATGCCGTTTGTACCCTCGTAGATCGCGGTCACGCGCACATCGCGGCTGAACTGCGCCGCGCCGGTTTCTTCGATAAAGCCCATGCCGCCATGCACCTGCACGCCCATCTCGGCGACGCTGATGCCCACATCGGTGCCGAATGCCTTGGTGATCGGGGTGAGGAACGCGGCCCGCGCGGCCCATTCATCCCCCTGCCCGGCGCGCGCCATATCGCTGGCATAGGCACAGCTCAGCGCAATCGCGCGGGAGGCAAAGATATCGGCCTTCATGCTCAAAAGCATCCGGCGCACATCGGCGTGGTCCACGATGGTGCCGGTGCCGCCTTCGACGGGGGAACGGCCCTGCTTGCGCTCCAGCGCGTAGTCCAGCGCCAGTTGATAGGCCCCTTCGGCAGCCCCGATGCCCTGTTCGCCGACACCAAGGCGCGCGTTGTTCATCATGGTGAACATCGCCGCCATGCCGCCGCCCTCGCGGCCCACCAGCCAGCCGGTGGCCTTGTCGTATTGCATCACCGCGGTGGGCGATCCGTGCAGGCCCATCTTATGCTCAAGGCTGACCACATTCACACCATTGCGCTGGCCCGGCGCGCCATTCTCATCGGGGATGAACTTCGGTACGAGGAAAAGGCTGATCCCCTTGGTCCCCGCCGGAGCCCCCGGCAGGCGCGCAAGAACCAGATGGCAGACATTGCCCGCGAAATCATTGTCACCCCAAGAAATGTAGATCTTTTGGCCAGAGACCGCATAAGTCCCGTCGCCATTGTCTTCGGCCCGGCTGCTGAGCGCGCCCACGTCCGAACCCGCCTGCGGCTCGGTCAGGTTCATCGTGCCGGTCCATTCGCCCGAGATCAGCTTGGGCAGGTACAATTCCTTGATCGCGTCGCTCGCGTGGTGCTCCAACGCTTCGATCTGGCCTTGGCTCATCAGGGGGGCGAGTTGCAGCGACAGGCAAGCGCCGCTCATCATCTCGTTGACCGCGCTGGTCAGGGTCATCGGCAGGCCCATGCCGCCAAACTCCGGGTCCGCCGACATGCCGATCCAGCCGCCTTCCGCAATCGCGGCGAAACCTTCGGCAAAGCCGGGAGAGGTGCGCACGACGCCGTTTTCCAGCTTTGCAGGGTGCAAATCCCCACCCCGTTGCAGCGGCGCCAGCACGTCATCGCAAAGCCGTCCGGCCTCTGACAGGATCGCGCCGGTGACGTCTTCACTGGCCTCAGCGAAACGGTCGGTGCTGCGAAGCGTTGCGAAATCCAACACGTCCTCGATCAGAAAACGGTAGTCATCCACGGCGGCGCGGTACGGCATATCATATCCTCCTGAAAGGCGCGCTTGTTCTGGCAAGCCTGACATGGCCCTGATAAAGGCTGGTTTATGTTGCCGCCAGCATGAAATGCCCGGCCGCCCCCCGCAACCCAAACGCGGCGTCACGGGATGCTGCATGATCCGACAGGCCGAAACACCCGATGACCCAGCCGACCGAGACCCTGACCGCCACGCCCCAAGGCATCGCCCGCGCGGCACGCCTGCTGCAAGACGGCGCGCTGGTCGCCCTGCCGACGGAGACGGTTTACGGCCTTGGCGCGGACGCCCGCAATGGCGAGGCTGTCGCGGGCATCTATGCCGCCAAGGGGCGACCCAGTTTCAACCCGCTGATCGTGCATCTGCCGGATATCGACACCGCCAAACGCTATGTCGACTGGACCGAGGAGGCCGACCGGCTGGCGCAGGCCTTCTGGCCCGGCGCGCTCACGCTGGTCCTGCCGCTGAAGCCCGACAGCGGGCTGTCGTCGCTGGTCACGGCGGGGCTGCCGAGCCTTGCGGTGCGGGTGCCCGCCCACCCCGCCATGCGGCAGGTCTTGCAGGAACTCGGTGGGCCCGTCGCCGCGCCCTCGGCCAACCCCTCGGGCAAAATCAGCGCGACCACGGCGGATCATGTGCGGGCGGGCCTCGACGGTAAGATCGCGGCGGTGCTGGACGACGGTGCCTGCCCCGTTGGGTTGGAAAGCACGATCATCGGCCTGACCGGCCCCCGCCCTGCCCTGCTGCGCGCAGGCGGCCTGCCGAGCGAGGCGATCGAGGCCGCGCTTGGCCAGACGCTGGAGGTCGTGGATGGGGCCGAGATCATCGCGCCGGGGCAGCTCGCCTCGCATTACGCGCCCGGTGCGGCGGTGCGGCTGAATGCGCGAACGGCGGGGCCGGGTGAAGTGCTGCTCGGGTTTGGCGAGATGATCTGCGACCTCAACCTCTCCCCCTCCGGCGATCTGACCGAGGCGGCGGCGAAACTGTTCGACCACCTGCACCAGTTGGACGCCACCGGTCAGACCATCGCCGTGGCGCCGATCCCCAATCACGGGCTGGGCCGTGCGATCAACGACCGATTGGCCCGCGCCGCCGCACCGCGTTAGGCGTGCCCGGCTGAGGCCGACAGCCCCAAGGGGTCGATCCCCAGCGTCTTAAGCGCCGCGCCCCATTTCTCGGGATCCGGCAGGTCGAAGATCACCTCGGGCGAGGCTTCGCAGGTTAGCCATCCGTTCTGGGCGATCTCGCCCTCCAACTGCCCCGGCCCCCAGCCTGCATAGCCCAGCATCAACTGCGCCTGCGCCGGGCCCTTGCCGGTGGCGATGTCTTCGAGGATGTCGCGGGTGGTGGTCAGGGCGATGCCATCGCCCACGCGCAGCGTCTCGATGGCCGAGCGGTATTCGTCGGAATGCAACACGAAGCCGCGCCCCGTCTCGACCGGTCCGCCGAAATGCACGGCCAGCGATTTGGCCTGCGGCGGCGTGTCTTCGACCAGTTGATCCAGCACATCCGACAGGCGCAGTTCCGGGGCAGGTTTGTTGACGATCAACCCCATCGCCCCCTGTTCGGAATGCGCGGAAAGATAGATCACCGAATGCGCGAAACGCGGATCGCCCATGCCCGGCATCGCGACCAGCAGTTTGCCCGTCAGTTCCATCGTCTGCCCCGTCAACGCCCACCTCCTGAAGGTAACCTTTCTTTGAACATGGCCGCTTGCGCCCCACAAAACAAGAGAGGCGCCCCACCGCCCGCCGCATCGGCGAAACATGGATGATGCAAATGTGACTTGGCAGGCGCGAAAGGATACCGCATCAAGTCCGCATGACCATATCGCGCTTCTTTTCCGCCCTTCTCTCCTGTCTCGCCCTCGCCCTGCCCGCCGCGGCGCAGGATGCTGTCGGCACGCCCTTGCAGGGTGATCTGCTCACTGGTTGGCAACAGTCTGACGGGCGGCGGGTGGCGGCGATCCGGCTGCGCATGGCACCGGGTTGGAAGACCTATTGGCGCAGCCCCGGTGACGCGGGCATTCCGCCGGAGTTCGATTGGTCCGGCTCGGACAACCTGCGCGATGTGCAGATCACATGGCCCGCGCCCAAGGTCTTTGACCAAGGCGGGGTGAACTCCATCGGCTATGCCCGCGAGGTGATCCTGCCGCTGACCATCACCCCGCACCGCCCCGGTGCGCCAGTCACATTGGACACCAGCATCGACCTTGGCGTGTGCAGCGACATCTGCCTGCCACAGACCATCCACCTGCGCGCCCTGCTCGACACCCGCGACAGCAAGCCCACCCCGGCCATCGCCGCCGCCTTTGCCGCGCGGCCCTATTCCGGGGCCGAAGCTGGTCTGAAAAGCGCCCATTGTAGTCTGCGCCCCACCGCGCGGGGGCTGGAGATCGAAACCCGGCTGGCCCTGCCCTCTGCCGGGGGTAAGGAGACCGTGGTGATCGAACCCGGCAATCCCAACATGTGGATGAGCGAGACCGTGAGCCAGCGGTCGGGCAATACGCTTGTCGCCAGCGGTGAGATGATCGCCGAGAATGGCACCGCGCTGGCGCTCGACCGTTCCGCCATTCGGATCACGGTGATCGGCAAGAACCACGCGGTCGAGGTGACGGGCTGCACGTCAAGCTAAACCCGCGCGCTACTTGCGGCGCTGATGCTCGTCCAGCCGGGGCATGATCTCAACGAAGTTGCAGGGCATGTGGCGGTAGTCCAACTGTTTCAGCAGGATGCCGTCCCACGCGTCCTTACAGGCACCCGGACTGCCCGGCAGCGCGAACAGATACGTCCCCTGCGCTACGCCGCCCGTCGCGCGGCTTTGCACTGCGCTGGTGCCGATTTTCTCCATCGAGATCAGGGTGAAGACCGTGCCGAAAGCGTCGATCTCTTTTTCATAGACATCGCGGTGCGCCTCGACCGTCACGTCGCGCCCGGTGAGGCCGGTGCCGCCGGTGCTGATCACCACGTCGACCTCGGGGTCCGCGCACCAGTCGCGCAGAAGCGCTGCGATGGCGGGACGGTCGTCGGTCACGATCTCGCGCGCGGCCAGCACATGGCCCGCCGCTTCGATCCGCGCGACCAGCACATCGCCCGAACGGTCCTCGGCCAAGCTGCGGCTGTCCGAGACTGTCAGCACAGCAATTCTTACGGGGATGAACTCCCGGCTGTCGTCGATCCTGTTCATGTCCGCTCCATCATTGCCAAACGCGCGGCCAAAGCCACGAAAATACCGCTGCTGATCCAGCCCAGCAGCCGCCCGCCACCCGCCAAACGCCGCCCGATCCCGGCAGCAAAGACCCCCACCGCGCCGTTGATGACGAAACCGCCCAGAGCCAGCACCGCACCGAAGGTCAGGAACTGCGCCAAGACCGGCCCGGCCTCGGGCACCACGAATTGCGGCAGGAAGGCCAGCACGAAAAGGATCACCTTGGGGTTTGTCAGATTGACGGCAAAACCAGTGTTGAAAGCGCGCCAGCCGCCCATGCCGGGCGTCGTATCGCGCGGCTTTCCGGCCTGCCGCAGCGTTTGCACCGCAAGCCAGAGCAGATAGGCCACGCCGAGCCAGCGGATCATGTCCAGCGCCCAAGGCAGCGCCGCGACGACCGCGCCAAGCCCCAACCCGGCCAAGGCCACATGCACCAGCACGCCCGCCGAAATCCCCGCGCTCGCCGCCAATGCAGCCCGCGGGCCCGAGCGCAGCCCCTGCCCGAGGCAGAACATCATATCCGCCCCCGGCGTGAGGTTCAGCGCCAAGGCGGCGGGCACGAAGGCCAGAAGGGTCAGCGCATCAACCATCGCGCAGCTTGGCCTGAACGCTGAGCAGATCGGCCCAAGCCTCGCGCTTGGCCTCGGGATTGCGCAGCAGGTAGCCGGGATGCACCATCGGCATGCAAGAAAGATCGGCGGCCTTGGTCCAATTGCCGCGCAGGCGCATGATGCTGCGTTTTTCCAAAAGCGACTGGCAAGACCAATTGCCAAAGAGCACCAGCACCTTGGGCTTGGCCAATTCGATATGACGCTGTACAAAGGGGCGCATCATCGCGATCTCATCTGGCTTCGGGTCGCGCCCCTGCGGCGTGCGCCACGGCAGGATGTTCGACAGATAGACATTGCGGTCGCGCCCCATGTCGATCGCCGCCAGCATCCGATCGAGCATCTGCCCCGCACGCCCCGCGAAAGGCTTGCCCGCGCGGTCTTCGTCCCGGTCGGGGGATTCGCCCAAGATCATCAACGGCGCGCCAGGCACCCCATCGGCAAAGACCAGATTGCGCGCGCCCTTGTGCAGCTCGCAATGCTCGAACCCTTGGATCGCGGCGCGCAGCTCTTCCAATGTCTGCGCGGACTGCGCGGCGCGGCGGGCCAGTGCCACGGGGTCGGGCGTCTCTGCCGCTTGCAGGGGCTGCGGCCCCTTGGTCGCCTTGGCGCTGGCCTTGGGCGCGCTTGCGGGCACCTCATAGCGGTTGACCGGCGCATCGCAGATCGCCTCGGTCGCGCCAAGCTCGACCTGCCACGCCAGCATCTCTGCCGCCTGATGATAATCGAATGATTCCATGACCCGCAGCTTACGCCCTGAGGACGGGGGGCGAAATGCCCTATCGCTGCGCTTTACGCGCCAAGCCCCCCGCGCCTATAAGGCGGCAACAGCAGAAGGGATCGCCACCATGTCATTCGCCCATCGCCACCTGCTTGGCATCGAGCAGCTCTCGCAATCCGACATTACCACCCTTCTGGATTTGGCCGACACCTATGCCGACCGGAACCGCCAGCCGAACAAACATTCCGACGCGCTGCGCGGGCTGACCCAGATCAACATGTTCTTTGAGAACTCCACCCGCACGCAGGCGAGTTTCGAGATCGCGGGCAAACGCCTTGGCGCGGATGTGATGAATATGGCGATGCAGGCCAGCTCGATCAAAAAGGGCGAGACGCTGATCGACACTGCGATGACGCTGAATGCCATGCACCCCGATCTTCTGGTCGTGCGCCACCCGCAATCCGGCGCGGTGGACCTGCTGGCCCAAAAGGTGAACTGCGCCGTGCTGAACGCGGGCGACGGGCGGCACGAGCATCCCACGCAGGCGCTCTTGGACGCGCTGACGATCCGCCGCGCCAAGGGGCGGCTGCACCGGCTCAGCATCGCGATCTGCGGTGACATCGCCCACAGCCGCGTGGCACGGTCAAACATCCTGCTTTTGGGCAAGATGGAGAACCGCATCCGCCTTGTCGGCCCACCGACCCTGATGCCCAGCCAGATCGACCAGTTCGGCGTCGAGGTCTTCGACGACATGAAAAAGGGGCTCGAAGGCGTCGACGTGGTGATGATGCTGCGGCTTCAGAAAGAGCGGATGGACGGCGGCTTTATCCCGTCGGAGCGTGAGTATTACCACCGTTACGGGCTGGATGCCGAAAAGCTCGCCCATGCCAGCCCCGACGCCATCGTCATGCACCCCGGCCCGATGAACCGCGGGGTGGAGATTGACGGCACCTTGGCCGACGACATCAACCGTTCCGTCATTCAAGATCAGGTCGAGATGGGCGTCGCCGTGCGCATGGCCGCGATGGACCTGCTGGCGCGCAACCACATCGCCGCCCAACCCGGCGCGGCCTGACCGGAACCCCGACGGGCCGCGCGGCGTTTTCCTGAGAACAGTCAAAGGAAGCCGTCATGCCCCATACAGAAGTCGCCCCCCAAGAAGCCGGCAAGGTCCGCGTCTATGCCCTTTCGCTCTCGGATGCCGAGGCGCGGGCGATGCGCGATGATGAAACAGCACAGGCCGCAGCCCTCGGGGTTGAGCGAATCGACGCGGCCTATACAGAGGTCTTCCGGGTGGCCGACCTCGATCAACTGGGGCTTGCAGGCTATCTGCGCGACGGCAATGGCGTAAACCCCGAGCAGATCGAGACGGACCGCAGCAAGCTTGCCGCGCTCGACGGTTGGGTGATGATCGTCTACTCCCGCGTCTTCGCCGGGCAGTCGCTGCAACTGGCCCCGATCCCGGCGCTGACCCATATCGGCACCTATACCGAAGGCGGCCCCGATACGCCCGTGCAGGCGATGGAGGCCGAGGCCGCGCAGCCCTACACCGGCATCCCCCGCGTCGCCCCGTCCGAGCCCGCCAAGGGGGGCGGCGGCAAGACCATGGTGATTGTCGCCGTGGCAGTGCTGATCCTGCTGATCATTTGGTGGCTGCTAGCCTAAGCGCGAAAACCGCTGGCACCCTCGGGGCCAGCGGGCTACATCTGGCCCATGCAAGAACCTGAACACGATCCCAAGATGTCTGGCCGTATTGCGATGGTCGCCCTTCTGGTGGCCTTTGGCGTGGTCGGGCTGATGATTTGGATTGGCGGCTAGCGGCGCGTGCGCCACGCTTGCGCCCAAAAGACCGCTTGGTTTGGGGGGCGATTTGGGGCATGACAGCGGCGCATCCGCTATCGCACCAAAGGCCCGCCCATGACCCAGTTCTTCACCAATCTGCGCCTTCTCGACCCTCAGGCTGGCACGCTTGAGCCTGCTACGGTTCTGGTCCGCAACGGGGTGATTGCCGAAGTTTTGGACGATGGGGCAACAACGCCCGAGGGCGCGGAACTGGTCGATTGCGGTGGCCATATCCTCGCCCCCGGTATCATCGACATCGGCGTCAAAGTTTGCGAACCGGGCGAGCGGCACAAGGAAAGCTACCGCTCTGCCGGGCTGGCGGCAGCGGCGGGCGGGGTGACCACCATGGTCACGCGCCCCGACACCGATCCGGCCATCGACAGCCCCGAGACGCTGGAATTTGTCACCCGCCGCGCCAATGAAGCCGCCCCGGTGAATGTGGTCCCGATGGCCGCGCTCACCAAAGGCCGCGAAGGGCGCGAAATGACCGAGATTGGCTTCCTGATGGACGCCGGGGCCGCTGCCTTCACCGATTGTGACCGCGTGGTGACGGATACCAAGGTCTTCTCCCGCGCGCTCACTTATGCCCGCAGCCTCGGCGCGCTGGTCATCGCCCACCCGCAGGATCCGGGGCTGAGCAAGGGGGCGACCGTCACCTCTGGCAAATTCGCCTCACTGCGCGGCTTGCCTGCCGTCTCACCCATGGCCGAGCGGATGGGGCTGGACCGCGACATCGCCCTCATTGAGATGACCGGCGCGCGCTACCACGCGGATCAGATCACCACCGCCCGCGCCCTGCCCGCGCTGGAACGCGCCAAGCGCAACGGGCTCGACATCACCGCTGGTGTCGGCATTCACCACCTGACGCTGAACGCGCTCGACGTGGCCGACTACCGCACCTTCTTCAAAGTGAAGCCGCCACTGCGCGATGAGGAAGACCGCCTTGCCGTGGTAGAAGCCGTGGCCAGTGGCCTGATCGACATCATCTGTTCCATGCACACCCCGCAGGACGAAGAAAGCAAACGCCTGCCCTTCGAGGAGGCCGCCAGCGGCGCGGTGGGGCTGGAGACGCTGCTGCCCGCCGCGATGCGTTTGGTCCATGCCGAGATGATGGACCTGCCCACGCTCTGGCGCGCGCTGTCGCTGAACCCGGCCAAACGCCTCGGCCTGCCCGGCGGGCGGATTGCCGTGGGGGCGCCTGCGGATATGGTGCTGTTCAACCCCGATGCGCCCTTCGCTCTGGACCGCGCGACCCTGCGGTCGAAATCCCGCAACACGCCCTTTGACGGGATGCGGATGCAGGGTAAGGTCGTGGCAACTTATGTAGCAGGTTCCTGCGTTTACGAGGCGAATTGATGCCCCCTATCGAGACTTCCGTTGAATTGATCCTTTTCTGGGCGGTGGCAGGCTATGTCATCGGCTCCATCGCCTTTGGCATGTTGCTGGCGCGGTTGATGGGGTTGGGCAACCTGCGCGATATCGGATCGGGCAACATCGGCGCGACCAATGTTCTGCGCACCGGCAACAAGAAGGCGGCGGCGCTGACGCTGTTGCTGGACGGGGCCAAGGGGGCCGTGGCGGTGCTGCTGGCCCGCGCCTTCGCGGGCGAGGATGCGGCGCAGGCGGCGGCGCTTGGCGCGATGATCGGCCATTGCTACCCGGTCTGGCTGGGCTTTCGCGGCGGCAAGGGTGTGGCGACCTTTCTGGGCCTCATGCTGGCGCTCGCTTGGCCCGTCGGGCTGGCCTGCTGTGCGGTCTGGCTGGCGACGGCGGCACTCTCGCGCATTTCGTCGCTGTCCGCACTGGCGGCGGCGGCAAGCTCGACCTTCCTGCTGGTCTTCCTTGGCTACGGGGAAATGCTGCTTTTGGGCATCGCCCTGACTTTGCTGATCTTTTGGCGGCACCGCGACAATATCCGCCGGATCCGCGCAGGCACGGAATCGCGCATCGGACAGAAAGGCTGACACCGCCCGAGGGCGGCATCAGCCCCTTTCCCGTTCAGTAGGAATATTCCGCGTAGATACGGCTCAGATCGCCGTTCCAAGGCCCGTGGTAATCCGCCAACAGATCGTCGGCGGGCACGCGGCCCGTCTCGATGCTGTCGCGCAGGGCGTTGAGGAAATGCGTCTCATCCGGCACCAGCCCACCGGCACCGGGACGGGCGCGGGCTCTCAGCCCCGCCTCTGACAGGGCCACGGCCTCCCGCGCCAGATCATGCATCTTGAGCCCGCCCACCTCGCCTGAAGGCCGTGGGTGGAGGCGGCGATGCGCAATTCTTCCCGTGTCTCGGCATCCCAGCCTTTGACCAAATCCCACGCGCCATCCAGCGCGCTTTGGTCATACATCAGCCCGACCCAGAAGGCCGGCAACGCGCAGAGCCGCCGCCACGGGCCGCCATCAGCGCCGCGCATCTCGATGAACTTCTTGACCCGTGCCTCGGGGAAGAGCGTGGTGAGGTGATCGGCCCAATCGCTCAGCGTCGGCTTCTCGCCGGGCAGCGCGGGCAACTCGCCTTTCAAAAAGTCGCGGAAGGACTGGCCAAGCGCGTCGATATACTTGCCGTCGCGGTAGACGAAATACATCGGCACATCGAGCGCGTATTGCACCCAAGCCTCAAAGCCGAAGCCCTCATCGAAAACGAAGGGGATCATGCCCGTGCGCGCGTCATCGAGATGGCGCCAGACCAGACCGCGGGTGGATTTCACGCCGTTGGGCTTGCCGTCGAGGAAGGGCGAATTGGCGAAAAGCGCATTGGCGATGGGCTGCATCGCCACGGCGACGCGCATCTTCTGCACCATGTCGGCCTCAGTCGCGAAGTCGAGGTTGACCTGAACGGTACAGGTGCGGCGCATCATGGTGGTGCCCATGGTGCCGACCTTTTGCATATAGCCGTCCATCAGCTTGTAACGGCCCTTGGGCATCAGGTCCATCTGCTCATGCGACCATTCGGGCGCGGCGCCCAGACCGATGAAACCGACGCCGATCTCATCGGCCACGTCTTTCACCTCGCGCAGGTGGGTGTTCACCTCGTCGCAGGTCTCGTGAATGGTCTCGACCGGGGCGCCCGAGAGTTCCAACTGGCCGCCCGGCTCAAGGCTGATGTTGGCCCCGTCTTTCTCAAGCCCGATCAGCTCGCCACCCTCTTCGACAGGGGACCAATTGTGGCGGTCGCGCAGCCCTTCCAGCATCACCCGGATCGAGCGTTCCCCCTCATAGGGGAGCGGTTTGAGCGTGTCCTTGCAATAGCCGAACTTCTCATGCTCGGTGCCGATGCGCCACTGCTCGCGCGGCTTGCAGCCGTCCGCTAGATACTGCGCCATCTGGTCGTGATGTTCGATCGGGCCGCCGCCGGATTGAGGAATGGACATATGCGAGGGCTCCGTTTTGAAGGATCGTCTTGGGTGTCTTCTAAGTTGTCGACGTGGCGTCGCGTCTAGCAGGGATGGGCGGATTTGCCGGGGCTGTCAATGCAGCAAGACATGCGCCGGCCGCAGCGGCGCGCGCTCCCAGATCACAACGGCGTCATGGCGGGTCTTGCGTAGCTCAAAGAGCATCCTCTCGGTACGCAGCCCCGGCAGGGCGGCGAAAGCATCAAACAGCGCCTCGGATCCTGCGGCGTTCACCGGGATCAACAGGGGCGTCTCATCGTCGCGCGGCTCAAGCCGCCAATGGGCCGGAAACATCTGCCGGTCGAGACTGAGCCGCTGCAACTCGCGCAGAGCGACCGTGCCGCCGGTCAGCGGGCCGAAATAAGTGATCTGCCCTTCGACGACCTGCACCGCGCCCGCGCCATCGCCCTGCCCGCGAAAACGCGCGCGTTGCACGCCAAGCCAGATCAGCGCGGCACCGCCCGCCAGCGCCGCATAGCCTGGAACCGCCAGCAAGAAACCGGGGCCCGCGACCAGCCAAAGGCCAAGGCCCATCAGCCCGCCGCCGACGATCGCCTCGCGCCAGCGCCAAAGCTGGTCGCGGGCGCCTTGGCGCAGGAAACTCATCGGGCCACCCTTTGCATCACCAATCTCCCAAAGCCTGCTGCCACATGGTCATCGCCGCCACGGCCGCCGTATCGGCCCGCAGGATGCGCGGGCCGAGCGTGACCGCATGGGCGTGATCGAAACCGTGCAGCCGTTTGCGCTCGCCCTCGGAAAAGCCGCCTTCGGGGCCGATCAGGATGGCCCATGGCCCCTGCGCATCCGGCGGCAGGGCGCCGCTCTCCCCGGCCAGAGCCTCATCGCAGAACATGATCTGACGGCTGCTGTCCCACTGATCCAGCAGCCGCCCCAGCTTCTCGGCCTCGGCCACTTCCGGCACATAGGTGCCGCCGCATTGCTCTGCCGCCTCAACCGCATGGGCCTGAAGGCGCGGCTGCTGCACACGGCCTGCGTTGGTAAATTCGGTCATGACCGGCACGATGCGCGCGGCCCCCATCTCAGCCGCTTTTTCGACAATGAAATCGGTGCGGGTCTTTTTGATCGGGGCAAAGAGCAGCCACAGGTCCGGCGGCATTTGCAGAGGCCGGGTCTGCTCAACACAGGTCAGCACCCCGCCGCGCTTGCCCGCCTCGGCGACCTCGGCCAGCCATTCGCCATCGCGCCCGTTGAACAAAAGCACCCCGGCCCCGGCCGTGAGCCGCATCACCCCAAAGAGGTAATGCGCCTGCTCGCGCGCCAAAGGAACCGTTTGCCCCTGCCCCAAGGGCTGATCTACATACAATCTGATTTTCGCGTTCATAGGGCCAGATATATGCACAACCAGCCGCCTTCGCCAGATGCTACGCCCGATGCGCCTGTTGCTGATGCGGTGGCCGACAATTGGGTCGACCGTCACGCCCCGGCGGGGCTGCGCCCCTACCTGCGGCTGAGCCGCGCGGATCGGCCCATTGGCACATGGCTGCTGCTGCTGCCCTGCTGGTGGGGGCTGAGCCTTGCGATCCTCTTCGACCAGTCGCCGCGGTGGGCGGATCTGTGGATCTTCGCTGGCTGCGGCATCGGCGCGTTCCTGATGCGCGGCGCGGGTTGCACGTGGAACGACATCACCGACCGGCATATCGACGGCAAGGTCGCCCGCACCCGGCTGCGGCCCATCCCCTCGGGCGCGGTATCGGTGAAACAGGCGCTGGCATGGATGGTGGGGCAGATGCTGCTGGCGCTGCTGATCCTGCTGTCCTTCAACCAAGCGGCCATCGCCATGGGCGTGCTGGCGCTTTTGCCGGTGGCGGTCTACCCCTTTGCCAAACGCTTCACTTGGTGGCCGCAGGTCTTTCTGGGCCTCGCCTTTAACTGGGGCGCCATGCTGGCTTGGACGGCCCATGCGGGCACGCTGCATGCGCCTGCCGTGGTGCTCTACCTCGCGGGCATCGCTTGGACGCTGTTCTATGACACGATCTATGCCCATCAAGATGCCGAGGATGACGCGCTGATCGGTGTGAAATCCACCGCCCGGCTCTTCGGTGAGAATTCCGGCAAATGGCTGCGGCGCTTCCTGATGGCCACGGTGGGGCTGATGGGGATTGCCGTGATCTATGCCGGGCTGCCCCAAGCCTCGGTGCTGGCGCTGGCGCTGGCCCTTGGCGGGCCTTGGGCGATGGGATGGCATATGGCGTGGCAGCTGCGCGGGTTGGATACCAAGGACAACGCCAAGCTTTTGCAGCTCTTCCGGGCCAACCGCGATACCGGCATGATCCCGCTGTTGTTTTTCGCGGCAAGCTTGCTGGCCTGATTGCACCCCCGGCAGGACGCGCGTATCAAGTCGCAAGCTTAACAATCAGAAGTCCGCCCATGCGCCTCTCCGCCATTTTCACGATCGCCCTGACCTTTGCAGCCGCAGCGGTGGTCTCTCTGGTCGCGGCGAGCTTTTCGGTGCAACTGATCGAAGACACCTCGGAAATCGGCGTCCGTGACGCGCTGGACGCGCAGGGCATGACATGGGCCGAAGTGCAGGCCGATGGCTTGCAGGTCACCCTCGCCGGGATCGCGCCGACCGAGGCCGTGCGCTTTCGCGCCCTGTCGACCGCAGGCACCGTGGTCGACGCCGCCCGCGTCATCGACGAGATGGAAGTCGAGGCCCAGTCCGGCATCGCCCCGCCGCGTTTCTCTGCCGAGGTGCTGCGCAATGACGCGGGCATCTCGATCATTGGCCTGATACCCACCAGCACCGACCGCGAGGCGGTGATTGACGCCTTTGGCGACATGGCGGGCGACGCCTCGGTCACCGATCTTCTGGAATCTGCGGATTATCCTGCGCCCGAAGGCTGGGAAGACGCGCTGAGCTTTGCCGTGCAGGCGATGGCCGACCTGCCCCGGGCCAAAGCCTCGGTTGATGCGGGGCGCGTGACCATCACCGCCATCGCCGACAGCGCCGCCGCCAAGGCGCAGATGGAACGCAAGCTGCAACGCGCCGCCCCGCCCAGCTTGCGGCTGCGGCTGGACATCGCGGCCCCGCGCCCAGTGATCACCCCCTTTACCTTGCGGTTTGAGATCGACGCTGAGGGCGCGCGTTTCGATGCCTGCTCTGCCGATACCGAAGCCGCCGCCGACCGTATCTTGAAAGCGGGCATCACCGCCGGCGCGCCTGAGAGCGCCGATTGCACCATCGGTTTGGGCGTGCCCAGCCCGAACTGGGGCCGCGCCGTGGCGCTGACCATCGACGCGCTGCGCCGTTTGGGCCAAGGCAGCATCACTTTCGCCGATGCGGACATCACCCTGCTGGCCGCACCGGGCACCGAGTCCACCACATTCGACCGCGTGGTGGGCGAATTGGAAAACGCGCTTCCCGATGTCTTTGCCCTAACCGCGAAACTGCCCGAGGTCGAAGACCCAGATGCAGGCCCGCCCGAGTTCACCGCGACCCTCTCGCCCGAGGGGCAGGTGCAACTGCGCGGGCGGCTCTCAAACGAGGGGCTGCGCGATCTGGCCGACAGCTACGCGAAATCGCATTTCGGCTCGGACAACGTCTATACCGCCGCGCGGCTGGACGAGGCCCTGCCGGGGGATTGGGCCACCCGCGTCCTGACCGGGCTGGAGGCCATGGCCTCTCTCGCCAACGGCTCTGTCAAAGTCACCCCTGACCGGCTTGAGGTGATGGGCAACACCGGCAACAAGGACGCCAACACCACCGTCGCCTCGCTCTTGGCCGATAAGCTGGGCGAAGGGGCGGATTACAGCATCGACATCACCTATCAAGAAAAGCTCGACCCGATCGCGGGCCTGCCGACACCCCAAGAATGCGAAGCCGAAATTCGCGAAATCCTGAAGATCGGCAAGATCACCTTTGAGCCGGGCAGCGCCACGATTGACGCCTCCGCGCTTGGGACGATGGACGATATCGCCGAGGTGCTGAAAAACTGCGGCGACATCCGGCTGGAGATTCAGGGCTACACCGACAGTCAGGGCCGCGAATCGATGAACCTGTCGCTGTCGCAAAGCCGCGCGGAATCGGTGCTGAACGAATTGCGCGCCCGCCGGGTGCTGACCTCCTCCTTCGTGGCCAAAGGCTATGGCGAGGAAAACCCCATCGCAGACAACAAGACCGAAGAGGGCCGCGAAGCCAACCGCCGCATCGAATTCCGCCTGATCCAGCCCGAGGCCGAGACCCCCGAGGACGAAACAGCGCTGGAATCTGCTGAAGAAACGGGCGATACCACGGCAGAAGAGATCGGGGAATCCGACGAAACCGAAGAAGGCAGCGGTGATGAGCAGAACTGAGTTTGTCCTGGCAACAGCCATCATTCTTTTCGTGGCCTTCTGCATGGGATGGTTCGCCAATTGGCTGCTGAATCGCTTTACCCGCGTGGCCGCCGATGATGTGGCCCAGCTGGACCGGATGAGCCAAGAGCTGCACGAAGCCGAGGAAACCCGCGATCAGGCGATCACCTATCTGCAACAGCGCGAGGCCGAGTTGACCAACCAACTGGCCCAGACCGAGGCCGAGCTGCGCGCCGCGATGGACGGGCTGCGCGACGCCCGCCATGAGGCCGAGGAAATGCGCGCCTATATCGAACGTCAGAAAGCCTAACCCCAGACCTTCGGAGCCCTGCCATGGCCAATCTCGCCCATTCCATGATCCGCGTCTTTGATGAGGCGGCATCGGTGAAATTCTACGAAGACGTGTTCGGGCTGAAAATCGCGGACCGTCTGGATTTCGACAGTTTCACTCTGATCTACCTGCGCGACGCCACGGGCGCCTTCGAGCTGGAATTGACCGTCAACAAGGACCGCGAGACCCCTTACGATCTGGGCGACGGCTATGGCCATCTGGCCTTTGTGGTCGACGACCTTGACGCAGCGCGCGAGACCGCGATCAAGGCCGGTGCCACCCCGCGCGAGATCGTTGATTTCCGCCCCGCCGGAGAGACCGTGGCGAAGTTCTTTTTCGTGGCAGACCCCGATGGCTATCAGATCGAAGTCATCGAAAAAGGTGGCCGCTTCGCCTGACGCCGAAGCTCACCAGCGTTCCAGCGCGGCCTCGTCTTCGTCCTTTGCGGCGACCCATGCGTCACCCTCTGCCGTGATCTCGCGCTTCCAAAAGGGCGCGCGGGATTTGAGGTAATCCATCAAGAACTCCGCTGCTTCAAAGGCATGCCGGCGGTGTCGCGCGGCTGTGGCGACCATCATGATCTGCTCCCCCGGCACCAAACGCCCGTAGCGATGGATCACCAGCGCCTCCTGCAGATCGAACCGCGCCATTGCTTGCTGCGCAATCTCGCGCAAGGCCTTTTCGGTCATCCCCGGGTAATGCTCAATTTCCATCGCGCTCAGCGTGCCCGCGTCATTGTCGCGCACCACGCCTGTAAAGGTCACGATCGCGCCGCTGCTCCCCTCGCCCTTGGCAAAGCGCGCGGCCTCCTCACCCAAATCAAAGGGCGCTTCCTGCACCAAAACGCGCATCGCTCAGCCCCCGGTCATTGGGGGGAAGAAGGCCACCTCGCGCGCGCCTTGCAGCGGGGCGTCGAAATCGGTCAGTTCCTGATCCACGGCAACCCGCAGCGTGGAAAGGTCGGAAAAGGCCACTTCGTAGCGCTCCTCTCGGCCCCGCAATTCTTCGACCAATTCGGCCACCGTGGCGGCTTGGCTCTCGACCCGCTCACGGGGCAGGCCGATGCGTTCGCGGACCCATGCGAAATACAAAACATCCATTAGCGTGGCTCCTTCAGATGCGGCAGCGCCTTGCGCAGATAGTCAAAGCCGGTGATGGCGGTCAGCACGGCGGCGACCCACAAGAGCGCCAACCCCAGCAGCCCGGCCCATTCCATCCCGGCGAGTTTCCAGCCCAGCCCCAGATGATCTTCGACCTCGCCATCAAGGATCGCTTCGATCATCTGCTGGTCCATCCCGAAAACGCTCATCCCCAGGTAATGCTCGAACACGCCTTGCGAGAAGAGCACGGCGATAGCGATCATTTGCAATGTCGTCTTCCATTTGGCCAGTTGAGTCACCTTCAACGTGCCGGCGACATCGCCCAGATACTCCCGCAGGCCCGAGACAAAGACCTCGCGAAACAGGATCAACGTGGCGGGCAACACCAACCACGGCGACCAGCTTGAGAAGGCGACGATTACCATGAGCGCGATCACGACCATCGCCTTGTCGGCAATCGGGTCAAGCATGGCGCCGAGTTTGGTTTCCTGCGCCCAAGCGCGGGCAAGGTAGCCATCGAACCAATCCGTCACTGCCGCCCCGACAAAGAGCAGCAGGGCGAACCAATCGGCATAGGGGCGCGTAAAATAGAGAAACATGACCGCCACACCGGGGGCCGCGACCAGCCTGAGCAGGGTCAGGATATTGGGCAAATTCCATTTCATGACGTTATCCTATCTTGCGCCGTTCGTGGCTGAAAGGACGAAACCGCCCCGCCTGCGGGCCGTCGCCACCACGGGGCCGCCCGCCCTAGCCTTTTTCATGGAAATAGCCGTAGATCGTCTCGGCCAGTGCATCCGACACGCCCTCGACCGCCTTGAGATCGCTGAGGTTCGCGCGGCTTACCGCCTTGGCCGAACCGAAATGCGCCAGCAGCGCACGCTTGCGCGCAGCGCCGACGCCCGGCACATCGTCGAGCGGTGTGGCGCTGACCCCTTTGGCCCGTTTGGCACGGTGGGTGCCGATAGCGAAACGGTGCGCCTCATCCCGCAAGCGTTGCACGAAATAAAGCACTGGATCGTTGTGGCGCAGGGCCATGGGGCGCTTGCCGACGCGGTGGAACTCTTCCTTCCCCGCGTCGCGGTCGATGCCCTTGGCCACGCCCACCATGGGGATATCCTCGACCCCATGCTGCGCCATGATAGAGGCCACGGCGCTCACCTGCCCCGCGCCGCCGTCGATCAGCAGCAGATCAGGCCAAAGGCCGCGGCTGCGGTCCGGGTCCTCTTTGATGAGCCGTTTGAACCGGCGGTGCAGCACCTCTTTCATCATGCCGAAGTCATCGCCGGGCGTCAGGTCATCACCGCGAATGTTGAACTTACGGTACTGGTTTTTCATCATGCCTTCCGGCCCCGCCACGATCATCGCGCCGACGGCATTGGTGCCTTGGATATGCGAGTTGTCGTAAACCTCGATCCGCTCGGGCGGCTTGGGCAGGTCAAAGGCATCCGCCAGCCCTTGCAAGAGTTTGGTCTGGGTCGCCGTCTCGGCCATCTTGCGGGCAAGGCTTTCGCGCGCATTGCGCAGGGCCCCGTCGACCAATTCGGCCTTCTCACCCCGTTTCGGCACCAGCAGTTCGACCTTACGGCCCAACTTGCCGCTCAGCGCCTCGGCCATCAGATCGGGGTTCTCGATCTCATTGCTGAGGATCAACTGCCGGGGCGGCTCGCGGGTGTCGTAGAACTGGCCGATGAAGGCCTCCAGCACCTCGGCGGCGTCGATCTCGCTCCCGATCCGAGGGTAGTAGTCATGGTTGCCCCAGTTCTGGTTGGCGCGGATGAAGAAGACCTGCACGCAGGCCTGCCCGCTTTCCATATGCAGAGCGATAATGTCGGCCTCGTTCACCCCCTGCGGGTTGATGCCTTGAGCGGTCTGAACCTGCGTCAGCGCCTTGATCCGGTCGCGCAGGGCGGCGGCGCGTTCGAACTCCATCGCCTCTGACGCCTCTTCCATGTCCCGCGCCAAACGGCCCTGAATATCCGTCGATTTGCCACTTAGAAACCGCTCGGCATCGCGCACGGTCTCGCGATAATCCTCGGCCGAGATTTTGCCGACGCAGGGCGCGGAGCAGCGTTTGATCTGATGCTGCAAACAGGGCCGCGTGCGGCTGTCGAACATCGCATTGGAACAGTCCCGCAACAGGAAGACCCGTTGCAGTTGGTTCAGCGTCCGGTTCACCGCGCCCGCGCTGGCAAAGGGCCCATAATAGCTGCCCTTCTCCTTTTTCGCGCCGCGGTGTTTCTTGATCTGCGGGTAGTCGTGATCGGCGGTGACAAGGATATTGGGAAAGCTCTTGTCATCGCGCAGCAGCACGTTGAACTTGGGCTTGAGCTGCTTGATCAGGTTCTGTTCGAGCAGCAGCGCCTCGGTCTCGGTCTTGGTCGTCAGAAACATCATCGAGGCGGTATTGGCGATCATTCGCGAGATACGCGCCGAATGCCCCGTGGGCCGCGCGTAGGATGACACCCGCGCCCGCAGGTTCCGCGCCTTGCCGACATAGAGCACGCGGCTTTCCGAATCGAGCATCCGATAGACGCCCGGCGAGGAATCGAGCGACTTCAGATAGGCTTGAATCACCTTGCGGCCTTGCGGCGGAGGGCTGTCGTTGGGCGTGGTCATCTCAGGCGCTGATTCTCGTGCTTCGCTGCAATAGGACGGCAATGGGGGCAAGCTTTAACATGTCCACCAAACATGTGGATAACTCTGCCGATAACTTCTGGGCATCTTGGATTTCTCTTTGTTTTTAACATGGTTCGCTGATTTGCCTATTTTTTAGGCGCACCCATAATATCCTGATTTTGTTCATTCTTTTGTTTACCATGAAACAAGCCTCTGAAAACAAAAGGGTTTCGGTAACACTTTGGTTACATAGGTTAAGGACGTGCAAAACTTCCCGCATGCGCGTCAGTTTCGGGGGCATTTAGGGCTTGTTTCCCATTGCAAATGCTCTCCGCCATCGGTGCAGATAAGCTGCCCCGTGACCCCCGGCGAATCGATGAAATACCCCAGTGCCGCCGTGATATCCGCAGGATTCGCGCCGCGTCCCAGAACCGTGCCGCGGCGCTGCGCGGCAAAGTCATCGGGGTCTTGATGCGGGCCTTGCAGGGTCGGGCCGGGCCCGATGCCATTCACGCGGATCGCGGGGGCCAGCGCCTGCGCACTGGTGCGCGTCATCGCCCAAAGGCCCATCTTGGCGATCGTATAGGTGGTGAATTCCGGCGTCAGGTTGCGCACCCGCTGGTCCAGCATATTGACGATCAAACCGCTGGCACGCGGCTCTCCCTCGGCGTCGGTATCGGGGGTCAGCCCCTGCCCCGCCATCGCCTGCGTCAAAACGAAAGGCGCGCGCAGGTTGCTGCCCATATGGCGGTCCCAGCTTTCGCGCGTGGCGCTGGCGATATCGTCCCGCTCGAAAATCGAGGCGTTGTTCACAAGGCAGGTGATCGGCCCGCCGAGCGCTTTGGCCGCGCGAGGCAAAAGCGCCTCTGCTGCGGTGTCGTCGAGAAGGTCGGCTTGCAGAGCCACGGCGCGGCGGCCCATGGCGGTGATCTCGGCGGCGGTCGCCTCGGCTCCGCTTTGCGAAGTGGCATAATGCACCGCCACGTCAAAGCCCCGCTGCCCAAGATAGAGCGCCATGGCACGGCCCAGACGTTGCCCGGCTCCGGTCACCAATGCCCGCCGCATCTGCCGCCCTCCTCAGATCAGGATGATAAACAAATAAAGCCCGTAAAGCGCGCTGAGCACCACGCCCCATAGCCGGGTGATATCGCGCCCCAGATAGACGAAGGGGATCAGCAAGAGCGACGCGCCCAACATCACCCAAAGGTCGATCCGCAAGAAGGCTTCGTCGACCGAGATCGGACCGACAAGGCTCGCAATGCCGATGATCGCCAGCAGGTTGAACATGTTGGAGCCGATCACATTGCCAAGCGCCACATCCGCCTGACGGCGCAGCGCCGCCATCACCGTGGTCGCAAGCTCAGGCAGCGACGTGCCCACGGCCACCAGCGTCAGGCCGATCACCGTATCACTGACCCCATAGGTCTGGGCGATGATCGTCGCGTTATCCACCAAAAGGCTCGCCCCCAAGGGCAGGCCGATCAGCCCGAGGATCAGGAACATCGCGATCTGCCAGCCCGCCATATCGGGGTCCGCGCCTTCGGGCTCTTCCTCATCCTCTGCCGCGCCGCTGCGGCAGGCGTGGCGGTGATCCTTGGCATCGCGAAAAGCGTCGTAAAGCATATAGGCCAGACCGGCGAGCAGGATCAGCCCTGCGATCCAGTCAAAGATGCCGCGGAAGGCCAGCGCGATAAACAACAGCGAGGCCGCGATCATCTGGTTATAGGTCTTGCGGGTGCTGCATTCCGAGGTGTGCATCGTCGCCAATAGTGCCGGAATGCCCAGCACCATCAGGATATTGGCCGTATTCGACCCCACCACATTGCCAAGCGCCAGCCCCGGCACCCCGTCCAAGATCGCCTTGACCGAGATCAACAACTCCGGCGCCGAAGTGCCAAAGGCCACGATGGTCAGGCTGACGATCAACGCAGGCACGCCAAGGCGCAGCGACAGGTTCACCGCCCCTTTCACCAGCGCATCCCCCGCAAACAGCAGGATCACGAGGCCAAGCCCCGAAAGTAGCCACGGCATCAGCATCAACGCCCTCCCTTACAGGCACAATCGCCTTTGCCAATGCGGTAACGTCCGCAGTCACGGCATTTAGACCGGGTCAGGCGTTTGCCCCCCAGCCAATGCATTTTTCCAAACCAAGCCATCAGGCCCATGGCCACCAGAAACAGCAGGACGATCTTGAAAACCATGGGCTAGAGTCCAAACCGCGCGAAGGCCGCGCGTTCCTCTATGCCCTGAACCGCGTCCTGCATCATCTGCACGCCAAAACGCGACAACAGCCCGCGTTTCACGCCATAGCGGCGCAGCCTGACCTTGTCGCCAAAGCGGTCTTTCAGCAGCGGTTTCAGATGACCGATCCCGTCAATCAACCCCAGTTGGGCGGCGCGTTTCGCCAGCCAGATTTCCCCGGTAAACAGGTCTTGCCCCTCAGGCAGCTTGCCTGCGCGGCGGGTCTTCACATGGTCGATGAAGTTCTCATGGATGTCTTCGAGCAGCACCTTCAGCCGCGCGACATCTTCGGGGTTTTCGGGGCGGAACGGGTCGAGCATCGATTTGCTCTGCCCTGCCGTATAAACGCGCCGCTCGACCCCATGCTCGCGGATGAACTCATGCACCCCGAAGGAGGCCGAGATCACCCCGATGGAGCCGACGACCGAGCTTGGGTCCGCGTAGATCTCATCTGCCGCTGCCGCCAGCCAATAGCCGCCCGAGGCGGCCACATCTTCGACGAAGGCGATGACGGGAATGTTCTTTTCTTCGGATAGCCGCCGGATGCGCGCGCCGATCAACGACGATTGCACCGGGCTGCCACCGGGGGAGTTGATCTCCAAGGCGACAGCGGCAGGCTTGCCCTTGGCAAAAGCCTTTTCGATAACCGGACCCATGGTGGCATCGTTCAACACCGCGCGGCCCTGCGCGCCGATCATGCCGGAAAGCCGGATTACGGAAACGCTGGGCGGGGATTTCAGGAAGGGCAGCCGAATTCTCATGCCCTCCATGTAGAACGCCCACCCCGCGCAAACAAGGCGGACGCCCAAGTTTCGTAGGCTCAGGCCCGCAGACGCCAGCCGGTGCGGAAAATCCACCAGATCACGCCGAGGCAAAGCGCGGTAAACAGCGCGATGGCGGCAAGGCTGGTGATGATCGGCACATCCGCCGCGCCGAAAAACGCCCAGCGAAAGCCCGAGATCAGATAGACCACCGGATTGAAATGCGAGATCACTTGCCAGACCGGCGGCAACATCGAGATCGAGTAGAAAGACCCGCCAAGGAAGACCAGCGGCGTGACGATCAACAGAGGCACCAGTTGCAACTGCTCGAAATTGCCCGCCCAGATGCCGATGATAAAGCCCATCAGCGCGAAGCTGATGCAGGTCAGGATCAGGAAGGCCACCATGGCGATGGGGTGCTGGATCGTGATGTCGACAAAGAAGAAGGCCGTGATCAGGATAATCGTGCCGATAAAGAGCGCCTTGGTCGCCGCCGCGCCGACATAGCCGATGACGATCTCGAAGAAATTGATCGGGGCCGAGAGCAGCTCGTAAACCGTGCCGATGAACTTCGGGAAATAGATCCCGAAAGAGGCGTTGGAGATCGACTGCGTGATGACGCTGAGCATGATCAGCCCCGGCACGATGAAGGCGCCGTAGCTCACGCCCTCGACCTCATCAATGCGGCTGCCGATGGCGGCGCCAAAGACCACGAAGTAAAGCGAGGTCGACAGCACCGGCGAGATGATGCTTTGCGTGATGGTGCGAAAGAAACGCGCCATTTCAAAAGCGTAGATGGCTTTGATCGCGGTCCAGTTCATGCCGCATCCTCCTTGAGCAGATCGACAAAAATATCTTCCAAGCTGCTTTGCCGTGTCGCCACGTCTTGCAGCACCAGACCGCTTTCCGCGACTTTGGAGAGCAGTTTGGTGATCCCGGTCCGCTCGGCATTGGTGTCATAGGTGTAGATCAGCGATTGCCCATCGGCGGACAATTCCACGTCCGGCGATTGCAGCGCCAGCGGCACTTCGGTGATCGGCTCGGTCAGCTGGACTTCGAGTTGCTTCTTGCCCATGCGCGCCATCAGCGCGTGTTTCTCTTCGACCAGCAGCAATTCGCCCTTGGCGATGACGCCGATCCGGTCGGCGATGGCCTCGGCCTCTTCGATATAATGGGTGGTCAGGATGATCGTCACGCCCGAGGCTTTCAGCCCCGCCACGATCTCCCACATGTCCTTGCGCAGTTCTACGTCGACGCCCGCGGTCGGCTCATCCAGAAACAGCACCTTGGGGTCATGCGCCAGCGCCTTGGCGATCAGCACGCGGCGTTTCATCCCGCCCGAAAGCTCGCGGATCTGGCTGTCTTTCTTGTCCCAGAGCGAGAGTTGGCGCAGGATTTTCTCCAACACCGCCTCATCCGCCGGACGGCCAAACAGCCCGCGCGAGAAGCGCACGGTGTTGATGACCTTCTCAAAGGGTTCGAGATTAATCTCCTGCGGGACCAGCCCGATCATGGAACGGGC
>NZ_SZNL01000009.1:74660-140032 GCF_005068605.1 Sulfitobacter sp. 15WGC
ATTTTCTCCAACACCGCCTCATCCGCCGGACGGCCAAACAGCCCGCGCGAGAAGCGCACGGTGTTGATGACCTTCTCAAAGGGTTCGAGATTAATCTCCTGCGGGACCAGCCCGATCATGGAACGGGCCGCGCGGAAATCATCCCGAATGTCATGGCCGCCGACGGTCACCCTGCCGCTGGTCGCAGTGGTGATGCCGCAGATGGTCGAAATGAGCGTCGTCTTCCCCGCCCCGTTCGAGCCCAGAAGCGCGAGAATCTCGCCCTTTTCGATCTGTAGATTGACCCCTTTGAGCGCCTCGAAACCGCCCGCGTAGGATTTACGCAGGTTTTGAATATCCACGATTGTCGGCATGGTCGTCTCCGCTTTGGTAAGGCGCGCAACCTAACCGGCTTTGCACCGGCTGAACAGATGCCTTCAGGTCTTGGCGCGGCCGAACCAGCCCTTTTTGGCAGGCGCGTCTTCTTCGGTGGCCGGCGCCTCTGCGCCCTGCTCTGCCGGACCTTCGAGCGAGGATTGCAGGTTGTCGAAGAACTGATCCGCCATTTTCTTGGCGAAACCGTCGATGATCCGGCTGCCAAGCTGCGCCAGCTTGCCGCCGACCTTGGCCTCGACATCATAACTCAGCTCGGTCCCGCCGTCCTTTTCGGCCAGCCGCACCTCGGCCCCGCCTTTGGCAAAACCGGCGGCACCGCCCTTGCCCTCGCCGGTGATGGTCAGCGCTTCGTTCGGCACCAGATCGGAGAGCGTCACATGGCCCTTGAACGTCGCCTTCACCGGGCCGACCTTTTGCACCACCGTCGCGTCATAGCCCTCTTCGACCGAGCCTGAGACGTCTTGCGCGCCGGGCACGCAGGTTTGCAGCATCTCCGGGTCCAGCAATGCCGCGTAAACCTCGGCGGGGGTGGCGGCGATCTGGCGGGTGTCGGACATCTGCATGGCTGGCTCTCCCTT
This sequence comes from Sulfitobacter sp. 15WGC, assembly GCF_005068605.1. NCBI lineage: Bacteria > Pseudomonadati > Pseudomonadota > Alphaproteobacteria > Rhodobacterales > Roseobacteraceae > Sulfitobacter > Sulfitobacter sp. 15WGC. The sequence continues at coordinate 75,614 of NZ_SZNL01000009.1, forward strand.
TGGCGTATCGCAGCAGTCTAGCGGGTAATTCTGCGCAAACCAATGTCAAAGCGCTGGACCTTACGGGCCGGGCTGATAGGTCTTTGCCATGACAAGTAACTCCCATAACCGCGCCGGACTGGCGATCGGGCTGATCCTTCTCGGCGTCGCCGCGATTTCGGTCAATGACATGCTGATCAAACGTCTGTCGGGCGGCTATCCGCTGCATCAGATCGTCTTTACCCGCTCGGCCATCGGGATTCTGCTGGGGCTGGTGCTGGTCAAACTCGAAGGCGGGTTTCACCTGCTTAAAACGCGGCAGCCGGGGCTGCATCTGCTGCGCGGGCTGCTCATCGTGATCTCGAACATGTCCTTCTTTCTGGCGCTATCGGTTCTGCCGTTGGCCGAGGCGACGGCGCTGTTCTTTGCCGCACCCCTGTTCATCACGGTGCTGTCGATCCCACTGTTGGGCGAAAAGGTCGGCCCGCTGCGGCTTGGCGCGGTGATCGTGGGGTTCATCGGCATGGTGATCATGATGCGCCCTTGGGCCAGCACCGCAACGCTCGAAGTCTCTCGCTGGGTGTTGCTTCTGCCGATGCTGGCGGCGCTGACCTATGCGTTGAACCAATTGATGACCCGCAAGCTGGGCGTGAACTCCAAAGCCTCGGCGCTTATGGTCTATATCCAAGCCGCCTTTGTCGCCGTGTCACTGGGGTTTTTCCTGATCGCGGGCGATGGGCGGTTCGTGGATGAGGGCAGCAGTGCCTCGCTCCAGTTCCTGCTGCGCGCGTGGATTTGGCCTGCCCGTGAGGATTACCTCACCTTCCTCGGGATCGGGTTGAACATCGCGCTGATCGGCTATTGCCTCAGCCAAGCCTACCGGCTGGGGGATGCCGCCACCGTCGCCCCGTTCGAATATATCGGCCTGCCGCTGGCGGTGTTCTGGGGTTTCGTGATCTTCGGCGACCTCCCGGTCTGGGAGGTCTGGGTCGGGATCGCGCTGATCCTCGCCTCGGGTCTGTTCGTCTACCTACGCGAGCGCCAGAAGGCGCTGCGCGTGACCCGTTTGCAGGGCGGGCGGCGGGCTTAAGCCGCCACCTTGACCACCACTTTGCCCGTTGCCTTGCGGTCGCGCAGCAGGGCCAGCGCCTCATTCGCCTGTTCCAGCGGCATGACGTTGCTGACATGGGGTTTCAGCTTGCCCGCGACATACCATTTGATCAGCTCGGCGAAACTGTCGGTTAGGACCGAAGGTTTGATCTTGGCATAGCCGCCCCAGTAAAAGCCCAAGACGGTGAGGTTCTTGACCAGCAGGATATTGGCCGGAATCTGAGGCACCTCACCGCTGGCAAAGCCCAAGGGGATCAGCCGCGCTTCGGGGTTGCAGGCGCGCATGGCGGCTTTGAACTGATCACCGCCCACCGGGTCATAGACCACATCCGCCCCGCCCAATTCCTTGACGATGGCGCGGATGTCGTCGGTCTCGGAATTGATCAGGTGATCGGCGCCCGCCTCTTTGCAAACGGCAAGCTTATCTTCGCCGCGCGCCACGGCGATCACCTCGGCCCCCATCAGCTTGCCCAGTTCCACCGCCGTCAGCCCGATGCCGCCCGAGGCGCCCAAGACCAGCAGCCGCTCACCCGGCTGCAACCGCGCCTTGTAGTCCAGCGCAACATGGCTGGTGCCATAGGCGATCAGAAAGGCCGCCGCATCCACTGCCGTCATCTCTTCGGGAATCGGCACGCAGACGGCGGCGGGAATGGCGGCATATTCGGCCAGACCGTCAAAGCCGGTATAGGCCGCCACGCGCTGGCCGACCTTCAGGTGATCCACCCCCGCGCCCAGAGCGGTGATCGTGCCCGCCATCTCCATCCCCAGCGTGAAGGGCAGCGGCGGTTTTTCCTGATAGGTGCCCTTGATGATCAGCAGGTCGCCAAAGTTCAGCCCGCAGGTCTCGACCTGAACCAGCACCTCGCCCTGCCCCGGGATGGGCATCTCAAGCTCTTGCAGGGTAAGAGGTTCGTCATAGGCGGTGACTTGCATGGCGCGCATCGGGCTGTCCTTTCGTGCTGCTTTGGCCCGAAGAGGCCAGAAGCCAGCGCGCTTGGCAAGGCCCGTGGCCCGCGCCGCTGCGTCAGCCGGGCATGATCACCAGCCGGATGCCATAGGCCACCACCGCCAGCAGGGCGACGCTGGCCAGCCAAAGCGCTACGAACCAGCCCGCGCGTTTCAGCCAATGGCGCATCAGTGATAGCCCTCCTCGGGGTCGATCTTGCCGCGGAACACCCAATAGGCATAGGCGGTGTAGCTCAGGATCAGCGGCAGCAGCACCAAGGTGCCGACCAGCGCGAACATCAGGCTCTCATCCGGGGCGGCAGCCTCTGCAATGGTCAGGCTGGGCGGCACCATATGCGGGTAGAAACTGATCCCGATGCCGATGAAGCCCAGCACGAAGAGCGCCAGCGCGCAAAAGAAGGGTTGTTTGTCGCCGCGGCGTTGCAACCCGCGCAGCATGCCGAAAGCCGCCAGCGCCACCAAGAGCGGCACGATGCCGCTGAAGAGCGCGGTGGGCCATGCGAACCAGCGTTCGAAATAGACCGCATCGGTGAAGGGCGTCCAAAGGCTGACCAGCCCCATGAAGACCAGTGTCGCCACCGCCAGCGGCCATGCAAGGCGACGCATATGCGCTTGGATGCGGCCCTCAAGCTTCATGTTGAGCCATGTGGCGCCCAAGAGCGCATAGCCCGTGGTCACCGCCACACCGGTCAGGATCGAGAAGGGCGTGAGCCAGTCCCACCAGCCGCCCGCATAAGCGCGGCCTTCGATCTCAATCCCCTGCACCAGCGCGCCCAAGGCGATGCCCTGACAGAAGGAGGCCACCAGCGAGCCGCCAAAGAATGCCATGTCCCAAAGCGGTTTCCAGCGTTTCGTGCGCCAGCGGTACTCAAACGCCACGCCGCGAAAGATCAGCCCCAGCAGCATCAAGATGATCGGCATGTAAAGCGCAGGCATCACCACCGCATAGGCCAGCGGGAAGACGGCGAAAAGCCCGCCGCCGCCCAGCACCAGCCATGTCTCATTGCCGTCCCAGATGGGGGCGACGGAGTTCATCATCACATTGCGCTCGCCCTCATCCTTGGTCATCGGAAAGAGCAGCCCAACGCCCAGATCGAAGCCATCGAGGATGACGTAGATCAAGACCGCTGCGGCGATGATCCCGGCCCAGATGAACGAAAGTTCAAGTCCCAACATCTCAGCTCTCCTCGCCCTTGTTATGCGCGGTCTTGTCTCTGACCGCCGCCTCTTCGCCGACAGCAAGGATCGGCCCCTCGCCGCGCGCCGGGTCGTTCTGCGCATTGCCGTCTTGCGGCTGCTCGCCCTGAACATCGTCGCGCTCATCCTCCAACACATGGCCGACGACCGGTTTGCGCATCATCGCCAGAATGTACCAAGTGCCCGCGCCGAAGACGAAGAAATAGACCACAATGAAAGCGATCAGGGAGGTCGCGACCGCGGGTGCCTCAATCGGGGCAAGGCTTTCCGAGGTCCGCAACAGCCCGTAGACGGTGAAGGGCTGCCGCCCGACCTCGGTCGTGATCCAGCCCGCCAGCACCGCCACAAAGCCGGTGGGGCCCATCAGCAGCGCCAGACGGTGCAACATCGGCGCATCGTAAAGCCACCCGCGCAGCCGCGCGAAGGCCGCCCAAAGCCCCAGCCCCAGCATCGCAAAGCCAAGCGCGATCATGATGCGGAAGGACCAGAAAACGATGGCCACCGGCGGCTCATCCGCGTCCGGGATCGTGTCCAGCCCGTCGAGCGGCGCGTTCAGATCATGCTTGAGGATCAGCGACGACAGTTTGGGGATCTCCACCGCGTGGTCGATGCGCTTTTCCTCGGGGTTCGGGATGCCAAAGAGGATCAGCGGCGCGCCTTCGGGGTGGCTGTCGTAATGCCCCTCCATCGCCATGACCTTGGCGGGCTGATGCTCCAGCGTGTTCAGCCCGTGCATATCGCCTGCAAGGATTTGGAGCGGTGTGACTAGCAAGAGCATCCACATCGCCATGGAGAACATCCGCCGCGCTGCCGCATCCGCACGGTCGCGCAGCAGGTGCAGCCCCCCGACGCCGCCGACGACCAGCGCCGTGGTGAGATAGGCCGCCAACACCATATGCACCAAACGGTAGGGGAAGGAGGGGTTGAAAACGATCGCCCACCAATCCTCGGGCACGAATTGGCCTACGTCATTGATGGCAAAGCCCGCAGGTGTCTGCATCCAAGAGTTCACCGACAGGATCCATGTGGCCGAGGCCAGCGTGCCAAGCGCGACCAGCGCTGTGGCGAACATATGCAGCCCGTCACCCACCCGTTTGCGGCCAAAAAGCATGATGCCCAGAAAGCCCGCCTCAAGGAAAAAGGCCGAGAGCACCTCATAGGCCATCAGCGGCCCGACCACCGGCCCCGCCTTGTCAGAGAAGACCGACCAGTTGGTGCCGATCTGGTAGGACATGACGATGCCCGAGACGACCCCCATGCCAAAGGCCACCGCGAAGATTTTCTTCCAGTAGTTGAAGAGCTTCAGATAGGTCTCTTCGCGTTTCCACAGCCAGAGCGCGTTGAGCACGGCCAGAAAGCTCGCCAACCCGATCGAGAAAGCCGGGAAGATGATGTGGAACGAAACCGTGAATGCAAACTGCACCCGCGCTAGGATTTCGGCGGTGTAACCGTCGAGCATATGAAGCCCCCGCGTATTGTTTCCTGACCTATATAGGACCGGGCGGCGGGAGCGGCACAGGCTAAATTGCCGCAGTGCTTGGCCCGCGCTCTAGCTGTCGAACGTCACCACGACGCGCAGCCCCGGCGCGTTGTCGGCAAGCTCCAGCCTTGCCCCATGGAGTTTCGCCACCCCATCGACCAGCGCCAGACCCAGCCCATGACCCGGCGTGCCCCGGCTGCGATCCAGCCGGTAAAGCCGCTGCAACACTTTGTCGCGGTTCTCAGCCGGAATGCCGGGACCGCCGTCCGCCACCGTGAGCGTGACCTGCCCCGCCGCCTGCTTCAGCGCGACCTCTACCGCCTCGGCATCCCCGGAATGGCGCAGGGCGTTCTCAATCAGATTGGCCAGCAATTGCCCCAAAAGCGCGCGGTCACCGGTGACATGAACAGGCGTTTCGGGCAGATCGCAAAGCAGGTGTTTGCCCTGCTCCCCTGCTGCAGGCTCGTAAAGTTCGACCATGGTGCGGCATAGCGCGGTAAGGTCGACGGAGGCGAAATGCGCGCGGGCCTCGCCCTGCTCCACCTGCGCCAATTGCAAAAGCGATTGAAAGATCGCGGCGATGCCCTCCAACTCGGCCCGGGCACGGGCCAGCGGTTCGGCGGGGTCCGCGCCCGCAGCCTCGGCCCGGTCCAGATCATCAAGATGGACAGAGACACGCTGAATCGGGGTCTTCAGATCATGCGCGATATCAAGTGACACCTGCCGCAGCGCCGCGACGGACGTTTCCTGCGCCCGAGCCATCTGGTTCACCGCCTCACCGATGCGCAGCAGGTCATCCGACCAGCGCGGCCCCGGCGCGACCCTTGCGGCCAGATCCCCCGTTGTCAGCCGGTCTAGCGTGGCGCGGATCACCTCCACATGGCGTTTGGAGCGGCGGGCAAGGATCAGCCCGCCCGACAGCGCGATCAGCACCGTGGGCAGCAGGCTCACCAGCAGGATATTGACGAAAACCTCGCGCAGGGCCGTGATCTCGGCCCGGCTGCGCGCGATGGTCAAAAGCCCGCCATAGAGCGTGTCGGTCAGGGTCAGGTAAACACCCCGATACTCCGCCCGCGCCGCGCCGATCGAGACGATGTGATAGCCCTCGTTATCCCGCGCGATGGCCCCGTTGCCGTAAATGCGCCCGTTGGGACCAATGTAGCTGAGGATCAGCCGGTTCGGGTCGGTCTCACGCGATTCCGCCTCGACCAGCCGCGCGAGGGCAGCGGCGCCGGGGGCGGCGCGAAAGCCTGCCATGTCCTGCGCCAGATCGGCGCGGATCGCTTGCTCGAAGGACCGCTGGGTCACGGCATAGCTGGCCGCGAGGCTGAGCAGGCTGACGATGGTGAACAAAAGCACCAGCAAAAGCGCCAGACGCAGCGGCATCGACCGCCAGAGCCCCGCCAGCCGCGCCCTCACGCGTCGATCCTATAGCCAGCGCCGCGCACGGTCTGAATGAGTTCGCTGTCAAAGGGCCGGTCGACCTTGGCCCGCAACCGGCTGATATGGGTCTCCACCACATTGGTCATCGGGTCGAAGGAAATGTCCCAGACCGCCTCCAAGAGCATGGTGCGGGTCTGCACCCTGCCCTTGCGGCGCAAGAGATGCTCCAAGAGGGCAAACTCGCGCGGCAGCAGGTCGATCTCTTGCCCTGCCCGCGTCACCCGGCGGCTGATGAGGTCCATGGTCAGGTCGCCCGCGCGCAGGGTGGTCTCCTGCTCTAGCGCCTGCGGACGGCGGGCCAGCGCGTTGACCCGCGCCGAGAGCTCTCCGAAGGCGAAGGGTTTGACCAGATAGTCATCCGCCCCGGCATTGAGCCCGTCGATCCGGTCCTCCACCGCGCCCATGGCCGTAAGCAGCAGCACGGGCGTGGTATTGCCCGCCCCGCGCAGGGTTTTCAGCAGCGTCAGCCCGTCCAGTTCGGGCAGCATCCGGTCAAGGATCAGCACGTCATATTGCCCGGTGGTGGCCTGCACCAACCCGTCGCGGCCATCGGCCACCACATCCACCGCATGCCCCTCCTCGCGCAGACCGCGCGCGATATAGGTGCTGGTGGTGGTATCGTCTTCGACAACAAGCAGTTTCATCGTGTCCTCATGTAGGATTGCCGATGAATTATGCCAAATTCGCGGCCCGTGCAGCCCGCAGTCGGCAATCTCACAAATTTGTATAGGGCGCGGCAAGGCACTGTAAAACCGCAGGTCCAGATAGCTCCCGGAACGACCGAATGCACAGCAAGGAGCATGCAATGACCAAGACCCTTTCCAAAGCCCCCCGCGCCGCCGCCCTTGCGCTGAGCGCCGCGATGGCCGCCACGCCGATGCTGGCACTGGCCCCCTCGGCCGCGCTTGCGGTCCCGCCGGGCGGCTATGCCGACCTTGTCGAGGCCGTCTCCCCGGCCGTCGTCTTCATCGAGGTGACGGGCAAGCAGCAACAGGCCGTGGCCCAGCAACAGCTGCCCCCCGGCATGCCCGAGGAACTGCGCCGCCGGTTCGAGCACATGCTGCCCGGTCAGGATGGCGCCGCCCCCGCCCCGCGTCAGGGTCTGGGCTCGGGCTTCATCATCTCCGAGGACGGCCAGATCGTGACCAACCACCACGTCGTCGCCGGCGCCGAGACAGTGACCGTGAAACTCGCCGATGGCCGTAAGTTCGACGCGGAAGTGGTGGGCAGCGATGCGATGACCGACATCGCGCTGCTGAAAGTCTCTGCGGATGTGGACCTGCCCAAGGTCGACTTCGGCACATCGAAAACCCTGCGCGTGGGGGATGAGGTCGTGGCCGTGGGCAACCCCTTCGGCCTTGGCGGCACCGTCACCTCGGGCATCGTCTCGGCCTTGTCGCGCGATATTCAGGCAGGCCCCTTCGATGACTTTATCCAAACCGACGCGGCGATCAACCGCGGCAACTCCGGCGGGCCGCTGTTCAACAACGACGGCGAGGTCGTGGGCGTGAACACCGCGATCCTGAGCCCCGGTGGCGGCTCTGTTGGAATCGGCTTCTCGGTGCCCTCGGATCTGGTGCAGACCATCGTCGCCGATCTGGCCGATGACGGTTCGGTCGAGCGGGGCTGGCTGGGCGTGCAAATCCGGCCCATGACCCCCGAGGTCGCCAATGTGCTGGGCTATGACGAGCCGCGCGGCGCGGTGATCGAAGCGATCACCGAAGACAGCCCCGCCGCCAAAGCGGGCCTTAAGAAGGGCGACATCATCCTGTCCTTCGGCGACACAGAGGTGGACGATCTGCGCGACCTGACCCGTGCGGTGGCCACCACCACGCCCGAGAGCGCGGCAGAGGTCGTCGTGCTGCGCAAAGGGTCCGAACAGACCCTCGACGTGACCGTGGGCGCGCTGGAACCCAAGCCGGCGTGATCCACGCCTTCCCGGCGCCCCTCATGCCGCCGGGAAGCCCCAACCCTTCGCCCTCGCCGAGGGCTGGGCAGCCTGCCCCGGTGGTCCTGCACTGCCGGGGCTTTTTATGTCCCCTCGCCGCCATCACCTTCGCCTGATGGCGCATTGTGCATATGGAACCGCACCAGTTCCGCCACGGAATTCGCCTCAAGCTTGCGCATCACCCGCGCGCGATGCACCTCGACCGTCTTGATAGAGATGTCCATCTCGCTGCCGATTTCACGGTTCGACAGCCCTGCCGCCACACGTTCGAACACCCGATGCTCCTGCGGGGTGAGCCGGGCCAGAAGCTGCGCGTTTTCGACCTCTGCCGCCTTGCTCTTGCGCCGGGCCGCATCGGACTGAAGGGCGGCGTTGATCAGGTCGAGCATGTTTTGGTTGTTGAAGGGTTTTTCGATGAAATCCACCGCCCCCGCCTTCATCGCCGTCACGGCGGTAGAGACATCGCCGAAGGCCGTCATCAGGATCAGCGGCAGTTTGATCCCCCGCGCGTTCAGCGCCTTTTGCAACTCCAGTCCGCTCATCCCCGGCATCCGCACATCGCTTACAAGGCAGCAGCAACCGCTGTCCTCATAGCTGTCAAGGAACGCTGCCGCCGATGCAAAGGGAATGGCGCGCAGCCCGACGGAGCCCAGCAACCACACCAGAGACTCCCGCACCGCGGCGTCATCATCGACGACGTAAACGATCCCTTCTTGCGACATTCTACTTTTGCACCTCCAACGGCAGACGCACGGTCAGGCAGGCGCCCTCGGCATCGGATTTCGTCACGGCGATCGTTCCGCCATGGGACAGAACGATCGTTTCGCAAATCGCCAGCCCCACGCCAAGCCCCTTGTCCTTGGTCGAGCGGAAGGCGCTGAACGCGGTCTGCGCGGGCATGTCCGGGGCAAAGCCGCGCCCCGCGTCGGCCACGTCGATCACGATTTCACCGGCTTCGCAGCGCGCGGTGACCGACACTTCGGCATCCGCACGCTCCGCCTCCCGACAGGCGTCGATGCCGTTCTTGATCAGGTTGATCAACAGCTGCTCGATCTCGATCCGCGCGCAATGCAGGGCGACTTCGCCACATTGATCGTCGATGGTCACGGCGACCCCGGTGGCCGAGCTCTCTGGCTGGATCAGCAGCTGCACCGAGCGGAGGATATCGTCAAAGCGGACCGCATCGCGGTCGGCATCGTCGTTATGCAGATAGTTCGACATGGAGCGCAGGATGGCGCTGGCCCGTTCAGATTGGCTTTGCATATTGTTGAGCACGGCGATCATATCCTCTCTCTCAAGCTGGTCGTTCTTGGCACGCAGCACGCAGCCTGCGGCAAAATTGTGAATAGCGGCTAAAGGCTGGTTCAACTCATGGGCGATGGCGGCGGTCATCTGGCCCAGAGTTTCGCGCCGGTTGAGCAGTTGCAGCGCCGTTTCATGCCGGTGCAGCCGCTCTTCGCGCTCGACCTTTTCGGTGATGTCGGAGGCGATGGTCAAAAGCCCGCCCGCGGCCACGGGGTAATCCGTCACCTCCAGCCAACGGCCCGTCGATGTCCGCGCGCGAAAGAACTTGGCCGGGGCGTTGCGCCGGTCGCGCCGCTGCGCGCTCCAGCGGGTCTTGCCTTCGGTGGTCGTTGCCATTTTGCCGGTCTGGGTAAAATGGGCGAGCAATTCATCAAAGTGTTTGCCGATGATATCGCCCTCCATCCCGGCATAGGTCGCGCGATATTCCTCGTTGCAATAGACCAGACGGTCGCTGCTGTCGAAGAGCGCCACCATGGTCGAGATATTCTCGAAAGCCAGCGCCAGAGCCTCCAGCGCGCTCTTGCGCTCGGTCTCGGCGGTGGCGATTTCGGTCATGTCGAAACAGGTGCCGCGATAGCCTGCCAGTTCTGCTTGGGCATCGAAGAAAGGTTTGCCCGACATGTCGATCTGCCGCGCCCGCCCCTCGCCCGAGGGCAGGATCAACCGCAGATCGCGAAAGGCTTCTCGCGCGGCGAAGCGCTGTTTTAGCAGGTCGTAATCGCCTTGGTCCTTTGCCACATTGGCGTCGGAAAGGGTTTTGCCCAGATCGAAAATCGGGGTTTCGCTGTCGGTCTGACGGCCCCCGCCCGACAGAAAGGTGAAACGCCCTTCGGCGTCCATTTCCCAGACCCAATCGGTCGCGCTTTCGGTGAAGTCGCGAAAGCGGGTTTCGCTTTCCACCAGTTCGGTCAGCACGTTTTGCTGATCCGTCACATCTTGGATCGCGGCCAGCAGATGCACATGACGGCCCCGGTCCAAACGGCGAATGCAGGCCCGCGCTTCGATCTGGCGTCCGCTGGCGGCAAGAAACTTGACGTTCTCCACCACATCGCGCGGGCGGCTGCCTGCCATATGAACCATATGCAAGTTGTTACGGATCGTGGCGCGGCTGCGCGGCTCCACGAAACTCTGCCCCTGCTGCCACATCTCGCGCAGGTTTTGCGCGTCGCGGCCCAAAAGCGCTTCCACCTCGGGCGAGGCATCGACCAGCGCGCCCTGCTGATCCCACTCCAGATAGCCGATCCCCGCCACCTCTGCCGCAAGCGCATGTTTCGCCGCGCTGACCTCTGCCTCATGCACCGCGTCCTGCACGGCGGAGCGGTCCATGATCATGACCAAAACGCCCACCACCTGCCCCCGGTCGGACAGCGGCTGATAGACCGCCGCCCCTTGGGTGCGGTCCAGCACGGGGCGCGAAAAATCGAAATGCCATGTGACCTGCCGCCCGGCCAAGGCCTTTTCCAGGTTGTCCGAAATCTCCTCCAGCAGGTCCGGTGGTACGATCTGCGACAGGTGTTTGCCCACGATCTCATCCGCTGGCCTGCCGAAGGACGCGCAATAGGCGTCATTGACAAAAGCATAGGTCATATCAGGCGTGAGAAAGGCCGCTTGCACCGGCAAATGGTCGAGGAAGTCGGGCAATCTGCGCCGTGTCTCATCGGTATTGGCGGTGTTTTGCAGCTTGCGCCGGTTGCGCATCACGCGCCAGACCTGCGCCACCAGCACCGCAAGCGCCGCCACCGCAAAGACCAGTTCGATCGGGTCGCCATAGGCGCCGCCGCGCGGGGCCGATGCCAAGACCACGACGATATAAAGCGCCAAGACCGCAACCGCGCCCCCCACGGCGAAGCGGTTGATCGCATCACCGATCTGCTTGGCGATCATCACGCCGGACAAGACGATCCCGCACAGCGCAATCAATGTAAACGCCGCGACCAAGCTCATGCGCACCTCTACTTTCCCTCAAAAGGTCGGCTTTTTCCGCCCCCCTGTCTATTGGGGGAAACCCTGACAAGGGCCGATTAAACCGCCTCGTAGAACGGGTATACGACGGCGCGCCATAAATTCGTGAAAATATCTTCCCCAATTTCAGCAGCTTGTTCCCAGCTATAAGGGATAACCCTGACCCGGCTGGGGCTTTGCCCAATTGGCGGCGCAATTTCAGGCCGGTAGCTTGTGCTCACCCCACGGAATTGGCCGTGTGATTTATGGTCAAAACGCGGATTTTGCAGTGACAGATAGTGAAACCCCACCCTCGAAGCCCTCTGACGAAAAGGCAGAAAGCAAGACGCCCACGCAGGCCGATCTGATGGAGATTCGCAGCCTCTACGCTCAGGCCGACGCGATGGCCGAAGCCGCTGAGAAAGCAGGCAAATCCGACGGTGAAGAGCAGCCTGCCGCGGCCCCGCCCCCACCGAGCGCCGAACAGGGTGATGAACGAAATGACGCGGGCTAAGCGCCGAGACCGCTCACTTCGTACTGTTGGACACCACATGGTCACTGTCGATCCCGCCCAACGAATGAAACAGTCCCGACGTATTGCTGACCCCGAATTTCTTGAGCAATTTGGCGCGATAGACCTCTACCGTCCGGTGCGAAATATCGAGGTTGAGCGCGATTTGCTTGCTGGTCAGCCCCTCTGCCAGATGGCTCAGGATCTCGCGCTCGCGCCGGGTCAGCGGCAGGTAGGGCCGTTCGGCAGAAAGGTCCGCAAAGCTCCAGACCGCACGGTCGAGCGGGCGCTCGGGGGTGAAGGAATGGCCGCGCACCCGGCACCAGAACAGGCTGCCGTCGCGCCGTGCCATGATGCGCTCGTCCCAATAGGTATTGGTCTTGCGCAGCTGGTCCACGCCGCGGTCGCGGATGTTTACGAACTCTTCATCCGAGGGGTAGAGAATGGCGAAAAGCTGGTCGCGCAGATCGCCGCGCGCATAGCCGAACATCGCCGCGAAGGCGTTGTTGCAATCACGGATGCAGCGGTTCTCGGTCACCACAAGCCCGACGGGCGCATGAACAAAGGCAAGCTCTTCAAAGCGCCCCTGCGCAAAGCAATCGTCGGTACGTATTTCCACCATCTTGCTCCGTCTAACTCTATTTCCGATGCTGAAACCGCAAGCTAGTCGACGGGAGGAGGCGGCGCAACACGGCGCTGGCCCGTGCAGGGAGGACGCGATGCTAACACGCAAGCGCATGGCGGACGCGCCATGATCGCGCGGGGCGCGGTCGCGCGGGTCCGGCTAGCAGGGGGCAAGGGCGCGGGTGGCATCACCCGCGCTATGCCCATGCTGACCCGGAAAGGCACGCGCCAATGACCGCCCCCCAGTTCCACTTTGTCCCCGTAATGGGCCATGAGGTGCATGTCGCCGAATGGGGTGATCGCCAGAAGCCCGCATTGCTAATGCTGCACGGTCTGGCCCGCACCGGGCGCGATTTCGATGAGGCCGCCGCCGCCCTGTCGCGGGATTTCCATGTGCTCTGTCCCGATATGATCGGGCGCGGAAGGTCGAGCTGGGCGCGAGACCCTGAGGTGGAATATTCGGTCGAACATTACGCGCAGATCGCGACGGGGCTTTTGGATCACTTCCAGATCGACCGCGCCGCGTGGTTCGGCACCTCTCTGGGCGGCATGATCGGGATGCATGTCGCCTCTAGCCCCGAGGCGCAGCGCGTCAGCGCCCTGGTGGTGAACGACATCAGCCCCGAACTGCCCGAGGCCGCGGTGCAGCGGATCCTTTCCTATGTGGGCAGCCTGCCCGCCTTCGACAGTTTCGCCGAAGGAGAAGCCTGGCTGCGGCAGACCTATGCCCCCTTCGGCCCGGCGGCAGATGCCTATTGGCAGCGCATGGCGCGGTCGTCACTGCGGCGCCGTGGAGATGGGCGGCTGACCCTGCATTATGATCCGCGCATCACTGTGCAATTCACCGCCTCGGCGCATGAGTTGTCGACATGGGACCGTTGGTCACGGACCCGCACGCCCACCCATCTGCTGCGCGGCGCGCAGTCGGACCTGTTGCAACCCAAGGCCGCACAGCGCATGACGCAAAGCGGCCCCCGGCCCGACATGACCGAATTCCCCGGCTGCGGCCATGCCCCCAGCATGTCCAACCCCCAAGATATCGCCCTGCTGCGTCGCGTTCTGGTTGAACTATTGGGACAATCCGCGCCCTCATAGGCGCGATTTATGCAAAATTGACGCTACCGCCCCGGCATTTGCATGCGTCCGGGTATTTTCCTTGCGTCAACAAAGAACTGTGCGGTCTAATGCCCCCGGGGCGTATCCGGCCCTCAGAAGGCCGGAGCGTGGAGGAGAGGGACCATTTTGGGCAAAGCCGGCATGGAAAAGATCAGAAATGCGCTGTCTCAGCGTGCGAAACGGATTGTCGTGCTGGTCGCGCTCTGCGCCGTTGTCCTTGGCTTTGGCCACCGGATCGAGACTCTGTCCTACCAGACCTACATGCAGGATCTGGAACTCGACACCACCTTGGAGCTGATCGAAGTCCGCGAACGGATCCGCGCGGATATCTTCGAGCAGATCCTGAAACTGCGCGAATTGGCCACCGTCATCAGCGAGAACCCGACGATCACCCAATCCGAATTCAGCGCCCGCGCGGCAGAGTTCATGGCCGAGAACCCGGATGTCATCAACCTCGCCGTGGCCCCCGACCTCGTTGTCACCATCGTCCACCCCTATGAGGCCAATCGCGGCGTGCTGGGGCTGGACTACCGCCAGAACGCCGCGCAATTGCCGAAAGTCGAACAGGCTTTGCAAAGCGGCGAGGGTCTGGTGACCGGCCCGGTCGATCTGGTGCAGGGCGGGCGCGGGCTGATCCTGCGACATCCGATCTTTGATTCAACCGGCACCAATGCCGCACCGGACACGCCTTGGGGCATCCTCTCGATGGTGGTCGATTACGACGCCCTCGTCACCCGGTTGCAAATCCCCGAACTGACCGAGAAATACGATCTGGCCATCCGCGAGTTGACGCCAGAGGGAGAGGTCGAACAGACCATCATCGGCGACCCCGAACTGACCTTGGTCGACCCGATCAAGCTCGACTTCAACTTTGCCTTCGGCACTTGGCAACTGGCCGCCACGGTCAAAGGCGGCTGGCCAGAGCACCGCCCGGACTTCTGGCTGAACTGGCTCTTGCGTCTGCAAGGCGCGCTCGGCGTTACGATTTTCGCGTGGTATATCATGCGGCTGACCGACAACCGCAAACTTGCCGAAGAACGCCTGCGCACCGGCGTCGAAGCTTTGGACCACGGTTTTGTCATGTATGACGCCAAGGGCACCTTGGTGCTTTGCAACGAAAAATACCGCGAGATTCATGGCTATAGCGACGTGGTGAAGCCCGGCTCGACCTATGAAAAAATCGTGCGGGACAGCATTCGCCGCGGCATGGTCCCCGATGCCATCGGCAAGGAAGAGGAATGGATCCGCATCTGGCTGGAAAAGCGGGAGAACGGCGCCTTCGAGACCGAGCAGCGCATGCCCGATGGTCGCATCATCCGCACGTCGGACCGGCGGATGAAGGACGGCAGCGTCGTGGGTCTGCGGATCGACGTGACCGATCTGAAAAAGGCGCTTTTGACCGCCGAGGACGCGAACAAGGCCAAGACAGACTTCATGGGCGTGCTGAGCCATGAGCTACGCACGCCGCTGACCGTCATTCTGGGCCATGTCCGTCTTGCGCGGCATTTCGACCGGACCCCGGCAGCGCGTGATCTATGCGCCGCCATCGAGGCTGATCCCCAGACCCGCGAAACGCTCTCCCCCAAGCTGTCGGCGACCATGTCCAAACTGGGTGACATCATGCAAACGGTCGAGCGGTCGGGCAATCACCTGCTGACCCTGATCAACGAGGTGCTTGACTTTGCCAAGATCGACGCGGGCAGCCTGTCCATTGCGATGGAGCCGGTGCAGATTGACGATATCGTCACCCCGACCGCAGATCAGCTGCGCCCGATGGTCGAGGACAAAGGGCTGAAGTTAAAGGTGAAATCGGCCAGCGGCGTGATGCTGGCGGATGGCAAACGCATTCAGCAGGTGTTGATCAACCTGCTGAGCAATGCGACGAAATTCTCCGACGAAGGGACCATTTCGCTGACCTGCCGCATCCGGGGAGAGGTGGTGGAATTCCGCGTGACGGATTCCGGCATCGGCATCCCCGAAGATGAGCTTGAGCGCGTTTTCGAACCCTTCCATCAGGTCGATTCCACCGCCACCCGGCGCTTTGGCGGCACCGGGCTGGGCCTTGCGATTTCGCGCGACATCGCCACCGCCCATGGCGGCAGCCTTGTTGCGACCAGCATCATGGGCAAGGGCAGCAGCTTTTTGCTGACCCTGCCCCTGCGCCCTGCCATTGCCCTCGCCGCCGCCGAAGCGCGGGAGGCCGAGGTGGCTTGAACGCCGCGCCTCGGCTCTTCGATATCGCGGCTCACCGCGCGGGAAGGTGCTCCACCACTTGCTCCTGCTCGCCCAGCCCTTGCACGCCCAGCCGAACCCGGTCGCCGGGGCTGAGATAGCGCTGCGGTTTCAGCCCCATGCCCACGCCCGGCGGGGTGCCCGTGCAGATCAGGTCGCCCGGCTCCAACTGGATGAATTCCGACATGTAGGAGATAATCGTCGCCACATTGAAAATCATCTTTTCGGTAGAGCCGTCTTGCAGCCGCTCGCCATTGATCTCAGTCCAAAGCGACAGCTTGCCCGGATCGCCCAGCTCATCCCCCGTCACGAGCACCGGCCCTGTCGGGCAAAAGTTGGGAAAGCTCTTGCCCTTGACCCATTGCCCGCCCCGCTCGGCCTGCCACGCGCGCTCGGACACGTCGTTGACGACGCAATAGCCCAGCACATGATCCAGCGCCCGATCGCGGCTGACGTTCAAGGTGGTGCGCCCGATCACCACACCCAACTCGACCTCCCAATCAAGCTTGCTCATCTCCTTGGAATAGAGAAGCGGATCGTTCGGCCCGCAATAGGTTCGGCTGGCCTTGTTAAACAGGATCGGCTCGCGCGGCACCTCCATGCCCGACTCCGCCGCATGGTCGGAATAGTTCAACCCGACGCCCAGATGTTGCGCGGCTGGCTGACCGGTGCGGCGATGCGCTGGCCTTGGGTCTGGGCCAGCGGCAGCCCTTCCAGATCGACGCCCTTAAACACATCGCGCAGCGTCGGGATCGTCTCGGGCGTGAAGTCTGGCACAAGGGCGCTGACGTCTCGCGGCTGCCCTCCCGCATCCAGCACCACCGGCGTTTTCGCGCCGTCCCGCGCCCCGTATCGCATCAATCGCATGGTCAAATCTCCCCTCTTCGCAACCCTCGTTGGCCGTACCATAGCTGCTGGATTTACGATGACCACCGCTTTGCAAAGTGGCGCACTCGCCCCCTGCCAATCGGCATCCGTCTGCTTACCGGGGTAAAAAGTCTTGTTCTTGCCCCAATTTAGTCGTTGCGGCATTGGCAGCGGTGCCCGCGGGGGATACCTTGGGTGTACATCTGCCCACGCGCCAAGACAGATGCAAAGACCACGACAGAGGCAAATATGAACGACTTTTACAACGCTTTGGCGGATTTCGACGATCCGCTGCGGCAACTCTATATGCTTGCTGTCGAACCTGACCTCTCTGTCGAAGACAAGATCGCCAAGCTTTTGCAACTGGGCACAGAGGCGCTCGACCTCGAACTTGGCATCGTCTCCCGCGTGGATCACCCGGTCTATGAATGCGTCTATGTTCATGGGCCCGATTGGGCACCCGCCCCCGGCAGCACCTTCGACATCAATGGCACCTATTGCCTGCATACGCTTGGCAACGATGATGTGACGTCTTTTCACCACGCGGGCCAGCAAGAGATTTCGGCCCATCCCTGCTATGAGAACTTTGGGCTGGAAAGCTACATTGGGGCACCGCTGAAAATCGGCGATGCGCTCTTTGGGACGTTGAACTTTTCCGGCACCGCCCCGCGCCCCGCCCCGTTCAGCAAGGCGCAGACCCAATTCGTCCAGTTCCTCGCCCGCTGGCTGAGCAGCGAGCTCTCGCGGCAATCCGAGCGCCGCGCGCTGCGCGAACAGCGCGGGCTGCTCAAGGCGATGGTCGATGCCGTGCCCGAGGCAATCATCATGGCCGATCCCAACCGCCGCGTGGCCATGGTGAACCCGGCGGTCGAAACACTGTTCGGCTACAGCCCCGACGCGCTTCTGGGGCGACAGACGGCGGTTCTTTACGAGACCCTCGGCAGCTACGAACGTATGGGCGAAGAGCTTTCGAATGCAGGCACGGCCAGCAAGGAAAGCGGCTTTACCGTCGCCTGCCGCCGCGCCGATGGCTCTACTTTCGAGGGGCAAGTCGCCACCGCCAAGGTCGAGACCGACCGCGGTGAGCATCTGGGCTATCTCGGCGTGGTGCGCGATGTCAGTGAGCAGCGCGAGTTTGAGCGCGCCAAGGACCAGCTTATCGCCACCGTCAGCCACGAGATGAAAACCCCGCTGACCGCGCTGACCGGGGCGCTGCGCCTGCTTGAGTTGAACCCGGACGATCTGCCGCCGCAAAAGCGCAAACTGTTGCAGCTTGCGATGCGCAACGCGCGGGCGATCGATCAGATGGTGGGGGATATTCTGGATGTCGAAACCCTGCGCAGACCGGATCAATCGGGGTTTTCCGAACGCCCCTTGGCACCGCTCTTGGCCCAAGCCTCGGAGACCTTGGTCTCCTACGCGAAAGAGCGCGGCGTTGGCTTGGAAATGACCCCGTCCGAGGCCCCCGCACCGCTGTTGCGGCTGCACGAAGGGCGGCTCACGCGGCTGTTGTCGAACCTGCTGTCGAACGCGATCAAAGCCTCGGACGAAGGCGGCACGGTTCAGCTTGGTCTTTCGGAAGATGGCACCGGTTTCTGGGTCAAAGACCACGGCAGCGGCCTGCCTTTGGAACTGCAACCGGTTCTTTTCGAACGGTTTTCCCGCGGCTCCAGCTACCGGGTCAAAGAGGGGCATGGGCTGGGGATGAGCATCGTCAAAGCCATTGTCGACCAACACCTTGGGGAAATCCGCTTTGAAACCGCCGAGGGCGAAGGCACGACCTTCTTCGTAGACTTCCCGCCGCTCGAAGGGCGGCCGGATGCGATGGCCGCCTCCTGACGGCGCATCGCGGCCCCGGCGGGGGTCAGGTCAGAAAAGCCCGAAGCGCGTGCAGCGTGCGGTCGATCCCGGTGGCGGTGGTCAGCACCCCCGGCGACATGCGCAGGGTCTGGCTGCGGTTGTCGACGTAAATCTCCAGCGCCGCCAACTGCGCCACCACATCCGCCGCGTCGATGTGATCGGGCAGAACCACCATGAGACTGCCGCCCCGCTGATCCGGGTCCGCCGGGCTGGCAAGGGTGAGGCCCATCCCCTCAAGCCCCGCCTGTAGCTGCGTGGTCAGCTTGCGGTTATGCGCCGCCAAGGCTTCGGTGTTCTGCCCCATGCGCCATTTCATCGCCGGCAGACTGGCCACCGCAGGAACGGTCGAGGGCGTGCCACTGTCGAGCCGCCGAATGTCGGGCGCGAATTCGAAAGCGTCGAGATCCCATGAGAACGGATTGCCTTGCGAGAACCAGCCGCGCATCTCGGGCTGGCACTGCGGGATCAGATCGGCATCCATATAGACGATCCCCGCCCCCGGCGTGCCGCACATCCATTTGAGGCTGGTCGACAGGGCGAAATCGACGCGCGGCGCGGTCACGTCATAGGGCAGCAGCCCCACGGCCTGCGTCATATCCACCCCGATGAGCGACCCCATCTTGCGGCCATGCGCCACCAATTGCGGGATGTCCAACCGGTGCGAGGTCGTCGAGCTGACCCAAGTGAGCAGGGCCAGCGCCACCTCCTCATCCCAATGGGCGATGATGTCTTCGGCCTCGACCCAATGCCCCCCTTGCCGGATCGGCACAGTGTTCAACGTGAAACCAAAACGCTTCGACAGGCCGGTGAGCAGGAAGTGCAGAGAGGGGAAACCATCCTCAGCCACCAAGACCTTCTTGCCGCGCAGGGTCCCTTCGGGCAGCGCACCGATGACGGCCATCAGCCCGGTGGTGACGCTCTCTGTCGTGGTGACGGTGCCCTTCGGCGCGCCGATCAACTCGGCCCAGAGGTCAATGAACTGCTGGCGCTTGGGCAAGACATCGGCCCATTGATCGCCATTGGGCGCGGCCCATGCATCGGTGAAATCGGTGAGCCCGGCCAGCATATCCGCATGTTTGCCGGGGTATTGGCCGATGGAGTGATAAAGGAGATAGGCGTCGCCCGTTCCTGTTTCTGTGGACATTGTAATCTCCGTAGGGTGTTGGCCGCGCAGGCGCGCGGGGCGGTAGTTTTGTGGGGGGACGGGGCCGCTTCGGCTCAGCGGTAGCCGCGCTTGTAATGCTGCTCTAGCCAGCCGGTGAAACGGACCATCGGCCAAAGGATCGCGATGTAGATCAGCGCGGCCAGCAGCAGCGGCGTCGGATTGGCGAAAAGCGCCTGCGCGTCGGTGGCCTGTTTCAGCAGATCATCCATCGCCACGACCGAGGCGAGCGAGGTGTCTTTCATGATCGCCACCGCATAGGAGGCCAGCGGCGGGATCATCATCCGAAACGCCTGCGGCAGGATCACCTTGCGCATGGTGGTAAAGAAAGACAGGCCAAGCGCATCGCAGGCCTCGAACTGGCCGCGCGGCACGGCTTCGATCCCCGCGCGTACGACCTCTGCCGTATAGGCCGCCAGCACCAGCGCCAGCGCAATGGTTGCCCCCACGAATGAGGAAAACACGATGCCCGCGAAGGGCAGCGCGTAGTAGACAAGGATCAGCACCACCAGCACCGGAATGGCGCGGAAGATATCCGTATACAGAACCGCCAGCAGCCGGAACGGCTTGGCCGCGTAAAGCCGCACCAGACAGACCAGCACGCCAAGGATACCGCCAAAGAAAATCGCCGAAGCGCCCAGCAGGATGGTGTTGAGCAGCCCGCGCATCAAGATCGGGAAAGCGCGGCGCATCACGTCGAGATTGAAGAAGATGTCGATGATTTCCATTGCGCAGTCCGTCAGTTTGATCGCAGGGGGCGAGCTTTGGGCCGTGGGCGGAGCGGCGCCCCGCCCACGGCCCAAAGGTATCAGTCAGCCGAGGTGGGCACCGGCAGCGGGGTCACCGCAAGGCTGCCTTCGGCAGGGGCCACGCCGAGCCATTTCTCATAGAGCGCCGCCATGGTGCCGTCCTCTTTCATTGAAGAGATCGCATCGTTGACCGCCTCCAGATGCTCAGAGCCCTTGGGCATCATAATCGCGAATTTATCGCCCGTCGGAATCTCGACCGAGACCTGCAAGCCCTGCATCGTCGGCTGGGCAAAGGCGTAGCGCAGGCTGACGATATCGTTCACCGCCGCATCGATCCGGCCACTGCGCAGATCGGTCAGCATATTGGCGGTGGTGTCATAGCTGGAATAGGATTTATAGCCGAGCTCACCCTCCCGCTCTTTCAACCAGTTCTCTGGGAAGGATGTGGCGATGGAACCGATGCGTTTGCCCTCCAGCCCGTCGAGATCGGCAATCCCGGCGTCGGTCTTGGTGCCGACCCCCAATGCGCCCGAGAAATAGGGCTGCGTGAAAGACTGCGCTTCAAGCCGTTCATCGGTGATGGTGAGCGAGGAAATCACCGCATCCACCCGGCCAGAGGCGGTGGCCACGAAAAGCGCGCGGAAGTCGTAGCCGCTGATTTCGGTCGTCTTGCCGAGCCGGGCGGCGACCTCATTGATGATGTCGACCTCGAACCCCTCGAAGGTGCCCGCTTCGTTCTTGAACTCCCACGGCGGGTTCGCCGGGTAAGAGCCGATTTTCAGCACATCCTGCGCCATGGCAGAGACGCCCGACATTGTCGTCAGCGCCGCGACGGTGAGGCCAACGATCAGATTATTTTTCAGATTCATGTTTTACTCCCTGTGAACACCCCCGCGCAGCGCGGCAAGCTTCCCCCTATTGGCTGCCAGCTTTCGTATACGAATTCAATTGAATTTTACAAGTATGCAAACTTATACCTAGCCATAAGCGTATTTCTTGCGCATGCTCGGCCTGCAATCGCATACTTTTCAGAGAGGTCGGAATGCCCCGCTCAGCCAAGCGCCACATGAAAGATCAGATTTACGACATCTTCCTCGGGCGCATTCAGCGGGGCGAGATCAGCCATGGCGACCGCTTTGTCGACACCGCCGTCGCCGAAGAGTTCAACGTCTCGCGGATGCCGGTGCGCGATGCGCTAATGCGCCTGTCGCATGAAGGCTACCTCGACAGCACGACGCGGGGCTTCACCCTGCCCAACCTGTCGATGCGCCAGATTTGCGAGATTTTCGAGTTGCGCCGCCTGCTGGAGCCGCGCGCCGCAGCGCTGGCCACCAACCAGCTGACCGATGAGGACATCGCCACCCTGACCCGCGCGGTGGAACAATCCGAGCGCACGTTGGAAACCGGCGATATCGAAAGCCTCTATGCCGCGTCCGAAGACATCCGCCGCACTTGGATCATGGCGGTGCCCAACATCGAGTTGCGGGACACGATCCTGCGCTACATGGCCCAAATTCAGGCCGTTCGCATGGCCACGCTGCGCGACGCGGTCGCGCATGAAACCCTTGTGGAATTGCAGCGCGACATGTTGCGCGCCTTTACTGCCCGCGACGCGGCCAAGGTCGAGCTTTTGCTGCTGCGCTACGTTCTGGCCGGAGAGGACAGCTTCCTGCGGCTGAAAGCCAGAGAGCAGGCGTAAACCGACGAAGCGACCGACCCTGCCCGCTCGGCCTGCCTTGCACCGCGCCGAACCTGCCCCATATCTCTTTGCAAAGGACAACCGCGAGAGACCAAGATGGGCTATGTAAAGACAGCGATGCTGATGGCGGCGATGACCGCGCTTTTCATGGGGGTCGGCTATCTGATCGGCGGATCGGGCGGTGCGCTGATCGCGCTGGTGGTGGCGGCGGGGATGAACGCCTTCACCTGGTGGAACTCCGACCGCATGGTGCTCAAGATGCACAATGCGCAGCCCGTCTCGCCGGGAGACCGCGCGGGGCTCTACGCCATGACGGCAGAGCTTGCGCGGAATGCGGGTCTGCCTGAGCCCAAGGTCTATCTGATCGACACGCCCCAGCCCAACGCCTTCGCCACCGGGCGCAATCCGGCCAATGCTGCCGTGGCGGTGACCAAAGGGCTGATGCAAAGCCTCAGCCGCGAGGAACTGGCGGGCGTCATCGCACATGAGCTGGCCCATATCCGCAACCATGACACGGCCATCATGACCGTGACGGCCACTTTCGCCGGTGCGATTTCGATGCTGGCGAATTTCGCGCTGTTCTTCGGCGGCGCGCGTGAGCGGATGGGGATGATCGGGACGTTGATGATGATGTTCCTCGCCCCCATGGCCGCCGCGCTGGTGCAGATGGCGATCAGTCGGACGCGGGAATATGCCGCCGATAAGGCGGGGGCCGAGATCTGCGGCCATCCGCTCTGGCTCGCCTCCGCGCTTGAAAAGATCGCCATGGGGGCTGCGCGGATCGACAATCACGCGGCAGAGCGCAACCCGGCCACGGCGCATATGTTCATCATCAACCCGCTACACGCACATAAACATGACAGTCTTTTCGCCACCCACCCGGCGACGGAGAACCGCATCGCAGCTCTGCGTGCGATGACACCCAACGCCGCGCGAGGGCGCGCCGAAAGCCCGCGCCCCACCAGCAGCGCGACCATCAGCAGCAGCCGCATCCCGAAAACCGGCAGACGCCGCGACGCGGGGCCGTGGCGCTAGGGCGCGCTTAGCCCCGCCGCCAGTAGGCGGTGCAAATCTGGCGGGTTTTATCCATGCCGAGCTGGGTTTTGAAATGCCCGCGCAATTGCTGCGCGTTCTGGAACTCCCCGGCGAAAAAGGCATAGCCTAAACCGTCATCCGTCAGCGCCTGCGCATGGCCAAGCACTTCGGCCTCGAAGGTGGCGGGCGGCAGGGCATGGACGCGCAGCTTGGTCTTGGGCAGGTAGTCGCGATACGACACGCCGCGCGGCAGGGCCGCCACCACATCGCCCACCGCATCTTCCGGCAGCCGCGCCAAAAGCTGCGCTACGGCGGGCAGCCCCGTGCCATCGGCGGCGAGGAAATAGGAAGAGGCTTTCGGCAAGGCGCTGATGCCCACCGGCCCCATCGCACCGATCCGTTGCCCGGCATGGGCGTTCTGCGCCCATTGCGAGATCAGGCCCGAGCCGTGGCGGACCACGTCGATATCGACCTCTTCGCGCTCAAGGCGTATGTTCTTGAGCGTGACATAGCGGGCGTGCAACTCATCCGCACCCTTGGGCCAAACCGGCGCGCCATTGGCGCCCATCACCGGCCAGACCGGCGTGCGGCTGGCATCGCGCGGCAGGATCAGGCGCAGATGGATGCCCTGCGGGGCAAGCTCGGCAATATCCGGGTAATGCAGGGTGACGCGCTGCATCCCTTCGAAGAGGATTTCGCTGTTCAGCACCTCCAACAAGCGGAAGTTCTGCGGCGTCTCTCCGGCCTCTTGCGCCACTCCCTGCCAGCGGATGCGATCGGCCAGCGCGGGGTCAAACTCCGCCACATGATGGACCATGCCCTCTTTCGAGAATTGCATGGCGTTTTCGCCGGGAGCTTGCAGGCTGACCTCCAGCCCACGCGGGCAAAGATCGAATTCCACCCGGTAGCCGTCTTGCTCAAACACATGACCCGTCGGCCCCTTGGCGCGAAACGCCATGCCGTGATCATCGACAAGATGCGACAGGATTTGCGAGAGCATCTCCTGCGGGGCATCCATGGGGATGGTGGTCTTGGCTTTGGCGATGGTCATCCGTGGCTCCTCCCGGTCAAAAGAAAGCGCGGCACACGAGGGGAGTGCCGCGCTCTAGGCTCACCAGCTATGGGCCAGCTTCACGGTGACTTCACGGCCGGGGCTGTAGAAGTCAGCGTAGAAACCGCCGAAGGAGGTGTGCTTTTCGTCGAACAGGTTGGTGACATTGGCCGACAGGGTAGTCTGCTCGGACAGATCATAGCTGACCGCGGCGTCGACCACGACAAAGCTGCCGGTCTCACCCGTGGTGTTGCTGTCGCTATAGTAGTAGCCGCTGTTAAACCGCGCGCCCAAACCGACTGTCAGATCACCACGGCCAAGGTTTTCCCAAGTCCGGCTGGCCCAGATCGAAGCGACGTTTTCAGGCACCAGACCGGGGCGGTTGCCGACATTGCCCGCGGTGCCGTTCTCTTTGATCTCGGCATCCAGATAGCTGTAGGCGGCGGTGAGGGTATAGGCGCCCATCTCGGCCTTGGCTTCCAGATCAATGCCGCGCACGCCGATCTCACCGATGGTTTCCGGCAGGTTGGTCGCGGGATTGGTGCGGGTGATGTTGCTTTTCGACAGGTCATAGACCGAGGCCGTCAACAGCGCGTTGGTCCCCATAGGCTGCCATTTGGTGCCCAGCTCGAACTGCTCGCCCTCTTCCGGCTCGACGCCAAAGCCTGCGGGCACGACCGACTGTGCGTAGTTCCCAAAGACCGAGAGGTTGGGTTTGATCTTATAGGTCAGACCCAGGCGGCCTGTCGTCTCGCTGATGTCGTTGGTCTGCACCGTGCCGGCAAGGTTGTTGGTCTCTGTCACGTCGATCCAGTCGTGACGTAGCCCGAAGGAGGCGATGAAACGCTCGTTCCAGTTCAGCTCTTGCTGAGCGTAGATCGCTTTGCCTTCCGTCTCGGTATCGAGATCGGCATACATCGGCACGCTGGTCGGACGGCCCGTATAGGTCGGATCATCACGGTCAACCGAAGGCGCCGCGCCGTAGAAGCGCTGGTCGGATTCGTCGGACCACGAGAATTCGACGCCCGCCGTGGTGGTGCTGGCCGCCCCGCCAAAGAATCCTTCATAGGTCAGATGCAGGTCGGAGATCATGCTCTCGCTGGTGCCATCGCTGCCAAAGAACGCGCGATCCACGGTGTCGTCATCCGGCGTATAGTCGCTGACATAGGCATAGCCGAAGTCATCGGCGCTGTCGCTGTAGCGCAGGGTGCCGCCAAAGCTCAGCCCGTTGCCAAAGTCATGCGCGCCCAGAACAGAGACGGTCGTCCGCTCGGTGCCGCGGTAGTTATAGTCAGGCTCGCCGTAGAACACATCGCTGCGGTCAAAATCGCCGCCCGCCGGGAAACCGCCGCTGCCGGGCACGGAGTCGCGGTCAAGGTGGTCGACGATCACGGTCAGTTCCGACGCATCGGAGGGGCGCCATGTCAGGCCACCCATCGCGAAAACCTCATCGTTCTCGGAATAGGGATACTCAAGCTCGCCATTGCGCAGCAGGCCGGTGAAACGGTAGCTGAGCGTGCCTTCCTCATCCAGCTTGTCGCCGAAATCCACACCGGTTTCCAAGCTGCCATAGGAGTCGACCGAGGTGTAGACACTGCCAAAACGTTCGTCACGGGGGCGTTTGCTGACATAGTTGACCGAGCCGCCGGGATCGGAGAGGCCGAAGGTCGACGACGACGCGCCGCGGATCACTTCGACGCGCTCATAGGCGAAAGGCTCTTCGCGGACGGCGCCAAAGTTCGCACCCAGGGTCAGCCCATCGCGGTAGGTATAGGCTTCGAACCCGCGCAGGATGAAATAGTCGAACCGGTCATCCGCGCCATAGCTGTCGGTGTTCGCACCGGCGGTGTAGTTCAACACCTGCTCCACGCTATCCGCACCGCGGGCTTCGATCTCGCGGCTGGTGATGACCGAGACGCTGGCCGGGATGTCGATGATCTCACCCGACAGTTTGCCGCCGCTGCTGATCTCGCTGGCGACAACCGTTTCGGCATCCGCCGCGCCCGAAGTCTGCGCCTCGGCTTCGAGGATCACGTCATCCAACTGGTAGGCCTCTTGTGCGTAAAGCGTGCCCGGCACCAGCGCCGTACAGCACAAAAGCGCCGTCTTGAGAGAGCCGCGCCCCAGTTGCAAAGGGATGAGTTTGGAAGAGGACATGGCGGTCTCCGTAATAACCTAGTGAATCAGTCGGGATTCCCTTACCCCTATGATACGGAGGAGACCAGAGTCAATCTGACTAAATTAGTCAGTTATTTTTAGGCCGCGGCATTCTTGCGTGGCGGCCCGATCTTGTGACGCCCAATCGGCACCATGCAGGGGGTCTGCGAGACCGGATCGTTGACGATACGGCACGACAGGCCAAAGACGGTTTTCACCAGTTCCTCGGTCAGGACCTCGGCGGGCGGCCCCTCGGCGCGGATGCCGCCATCGCCCACGGCGATCAGGTGATCGGCATAGCGCGCGGCGAGGTTCAGATCATGCAGCACCATGACAATCGTCGTGCCCTGCGCCATGTTGAGATCGACCAGCAGGTCCAGCACCTCGACCTGATGCGCCACGTCCAGAAAAGTCGTCGGCTCGTCCAGCAGCAGCAGATCGGTCTCTTGCGCCAGGGCCATGGCGATCCAGACCCGCTGGCGTTGACCGCCCGACAGGGTGTCGAGATCGCGCTCGGCCAGTTCCTCGGTCCCCGTCGCGGCCAGCGCGCGGGCCACGGCGCGGTCATCCTCTGCCGACCAGCGCGAGAACAGCCCCTGATGCGGATGCCGCCCGCGCCCGACCAGATCGGCCACG
Organism: Sulfitobacter sp. 15WGC; assembly: GCF_005068605.1. Taxonomy (NCBI): domain Bacteria; kingdom Pseudomonadati; phylum Pseudomonadota; class Alphaproteobacteria; order Rhodobacterales; family Roseobacteraceae; genus Sulfitobacter; species Sulfitobacter sp. 15WGC. The sequence continues at coordinate 102,682 of NZ_SZNL01000009.1, forward strand.
GCGATCCCCTCAGGCGCGATGGGCGATTGCGGCAGCAGCCCCATGACCTGCGCCAGCTTGCGCGATTTCATTTGGTGCACCGCTTCGCCATCCAGCAGAACCGCACCGGACTTGGGCTGCAAAATCCGCGCCAGCGTTCGCAAAAGCGTTGACTTGCCCGAGGCGTTCCCGCCCACGATGGCCGTGATCTTCCCCGCCGGGACGGTGAGCGTCACCCCCTCCAAAATCACGCGCTTTTCATAGCCCGCGCCCAGATCGCGCGTTTCAAGACGGTGGTCGTGGGTCATAGGGTGCCCCCATTTCTATTGGCGCGAACGATGAGATACAAAAGGAAGGGCGCGCCGACCGCGCCGGTGACGACCCCCACGGGCAAGCGGGCGGGCAGCAGGAACTGCCCCACGAAATCGCCCGCGATGACCAGCAAAGCGCCAACCAGCCCGGCCCCCAACAGCAACCCGGTCGTGCCCGGCAAAAGCCGCGCCGCGATGGGGCCAGAGAGAAAGGCGACAAAGGCAATCGGCCCGGTCGCTGCCGTGGCGATGGCCACAAGGCCAACGGCGGCCAGTGTCACCCGCAGCCGCGTGGCGTCAGCACGCACGCCAAGCGCTTCGGCGGTGTCATCGCCAAGGCGCAGCACCTCCAAGTCGCGGGCGGTAACGGCCAAGAGCCCGCCGAAGACCAACAGTGCCCCGGCCACGGGCAGCGCTTGGACGAGTTGCATGCCGTTGAGGCTGCCGGTCAGCCAGCGCATCGCCTCGGCCCGGTCCCATGCAGGCGCTTCGAGCAGCACATAGGCCGTCACACTGTCGAGCATGGCAGAGACGCCGATGCCGATCAGAATTAACCGCGCCCCTGCGGCACCGCGCCGCGAGGACAGCGCCCAGATCATCGCCGCGACCCCAAGCCCTGCCACAACCGCGACGAGCGACACCAGCCAACCGTCGAGGGCCAGAATGACGATGGCAAAGACCGCCGCCGCACCTGCGCTGGCGCTGATGCCGATGATATCGGGGCTGGCCAGCGGGTTGCGCAGCATGATCTGAAACGCCACCCCGCCCAAGCCAAAGCTGGCCCCGGCCAAGAGCCCCATGACCGCGCGCGGCAGGCGCAAATCGGCCACCACGAATGAGGCATTGGCCCCCGGCGCCCCCCTCAGCGCAGCCCAGACATCGCCCGGCGGCAGGCAACCACGCCCGCAGCTCAGTGTCAGAAGCATAAGCGCAGAAACGAGCGCGGCCAGTGCGACCAGCACCTGAACACGCCGCGTCGCGGCAGGGCGGAAACGGCGGGGTGCGGTGATGGTCACATCGCTCATAGCCCGCGCATCCTGTGATTGCGCACCGTCCAGATAAAGAAGGGCGCGCCGACAAAGGCCGTGACGATGCCCACGTCCAACTCATTCGGGCGGGCGATGACGCGGCCCAGCACATCCGACAGCCCCAGCATGGAGGCCCCCGCCAAGGCCGAGAGCGGCAGCACCAGCCGGTAATCGACACCCGCGATCATCCGACACAGATGCGGCACCACCAGTCCGACAAAGCCGATCGGCCCGCAAAGCGCCGTCGCCGTGCCGCAAAGGACCACCGCCCCCGCCGCCGCCATGACCCGGCCCAAGGCGACGCTCTGGCCAAGGCCGGTGGCTAGTTCTTCGCCCAAGGCCAATGCGTTAAGCACCCGGGCCGAGGCGAGGCTCAGCGCCAGCCCCACCAGCGCGAAGGGCAAGGCGGGCAAAAGCGTCTCGAAACTCGCGCCGCCGATGCCACCGACCTGCCAAGATTGCACGGAGCCCGCGATGTCATTGCGTGGCAGCACCACCGCGATGATGAAGGCCGACACCGCGACGGAGGTCGCGGTGCCCGCAAGGGTCAGCTTGAGCGGCGTCGCCCCGCCCTGCCCGGCAGAGCCGATCAGATAGACGAAAACCGCCGTGACCCCGGCCCCGGCGATGCCGAGCCACAGAAAGCTCTGCGCGCCGCTGATGTCGAACCAAGCGATGCCCACCACGACAAAAAGCGCTGCCCCCGCGTTGACGCCCAGAATGCCCGGATCGGCCAAAGGGTTGCGGCTGATGCCCTGCATCACCGCGCCTGCAAGACCAAGCGCCGCGCCCGCCAAGATCGCCAGCGCCGTGCGCGGCATCCGCACCGCGACCGCCGCCGCGCCGATGGTCTCGATCCGGCCGGTCATGCCCGCCCAGATCTCGCCCCACGGCACCGCGCGCGCGCCCACGGTCAGCGACAGGCCGGTCATCAGCAGCAGCAGGCCCAGCAAAAGCGCGAGGCCCGCCAGCCGTTGGGGGCGCTGCACCTGCATTATTCGCCGCGCGTGGCGGCGGCGCTCAGCCGCGCGAGGTAGTCGTCGAGCACATAGTCGATCGACAAGGGCGTCGGGTTCGCGGCGGTTCCCATCGGGTCATTCGCCAAAAGCACGACCGAGCCGCGGGCGACTGCCGGGAAACGCGCGATCAGCGGGTTTTTGGCCAGTTCGTCCAACCGCGCCTGATCGCCATAGGTCACCACAACGTCTACATCGTCAAACAGGTCGATCCGCTCGGCGCTCACCCGGCCTGAATATTTCCCGGCCTCGCTGGCCTCGCGCACCGCCTGCGGCGTCGCCATGCCGAGGTCTGTCAGGAATTGCACCCGCTGGTCGGCGGCGGCGTAGAAACCGATGGTGCTGAGGTCACGCGGGTCAAGGTGGGTCACGAACATACCGGTCTTGCCCGCCAGTTCGGGATGCGCCGCGCGGGCGGTCGCGATCCGCTCTTCGATCTCGGCGACCATCGCCTCGCCCTCTTCGGCCATGCCAAGGCCCGCCGCGTTCTGGCGGATCATCTCGCGCCATGTCGTGGTCCATGCCGCTTCGGGGTAGGCGACGACCGGGGCAATGCGGCTGAGGGTTTCATAGTCCGACTGCGACAGGCCAGAATAAGCGGCGAGGATCACATCGGGCTGGGTGCTGGCCACGGCCTCAAAATCGATACCGTCGCCCTCGTCAAAGAGCGTTGGCACTTCGGCGTCGAGCGCGTCCAGCCGTTCGATCACCCAAGGCAGCAGCCCGTCGCCATCGTCATCCCCCCATGAGGCGCGGGCGAAGCCGACCGGCACAATGCCAAGCGCCAAGGGCACTTCGTGATTGGCCCAACCGACCGAGGCGACCCGCTCGGGCCGCTCTTCGATGGTGGTTTCGCCAAAGGCGTGTTCGACGGTAACGGGAAAGTCCTGCGCCATGGCGGCGGTCGCGCCAAAAGCCAAGCAAATGAATGACAACGTTCTGAGCACCGCGGCCCCCTTAATCCGATTCTTTTAGTAAACTATTGCCTGTTATGCCCCAGCGGGCGGGGATGCAACAGGGCAGTTCATCGGATCACGTGGGCGGGCGGTGCCGGGGCCACCTGTAAAACGGCCCCGGACTGTGGCTATTGGATGCTGACCTCGAAGGAGACGAAGCCCTGCGCGCCGGGTTGCAGCGCCCCCGTACAGGACCAACGCAGCGCCCCGTCGTAGCCCGGCGCATTCGCCAATGGCGCGTCCAAGGTGCAGGTCACCCCATCGGCCAGGGTAACCGGGCTGGGCACCGCCGCGGCCAGAGCCGTGTAGGGCGGCGTCTTGTCGTAGACGACGATGTCGCGCGCGGGCACGGTGCCCACGGTTTCGACATAGATGCGGTATTCCAACACATCCCCGGCAGCGGCGCCGTTGCTGACCCCCTCGGGCGTGCCGCGCGTCACGTTGCGGACGGTTTTGGTCAGTTTCAACGTGCCCTGCGCCGCCTCAACCACCAGCCGGTCGGTGTTGACGTTTCGCTGGGCGAGGCCGCTGGAGCCATAGCTGGTGTCGGCGACCAGATCGAAACGATAGGTCGATCCCTGCGTTGCCGCGCCCGAGGCGGTGACCCGTGCAAGGACACAGATCAGCCCGCCCGCATTGGTGGGCAGCGCCCCGGTGATCGCTTGGTCCGGCGTGCCGTCGCAATCCGTATCCTCGTAAAGCGCGGTCGAGAAGGCCCCTTCGGGGGCCGAGGCTTCGGCGGTGACGCTGAAGCTCACGTTTCCCGGGGCCGAGGCGATATATTCATGCCGCAGCGCCAAGACCTGCCCGGCACGGATCGTCTTGTCCTGCGATTGGTTCAGCCGCGCCGCTTCGATGAGGCCGAAGTCGAGCCCGGCGTAGGCGGTGCCCGCCGCGGGGGTGAAGGTGAAGCGCCCGTCATGGGGATCGCCGTTGACCACACCGGGCAAGGCCGCGCCGCCCTCGGATACATTGAGCAGACCCGCGCCGGGCTGGGCCACCACGGTGACCGCGCCGCTATACCCCTCGGGCAAGGCCGCGCGCCATGTGCCGTCCGCCGCCAGATCGGGCGTGACCAGCAAAGCGCCGCCCGCGTCCAAAATCTCGACCAGGGCGCGGTCCGTGCCCGCCTCGCCCGTCTGCTGGGCCCCGTCATAGGCGTCGCTCCCCGCGCCGATGTCAAAAAACACCACGCCAGAAAGCACCGGACCGTTGGAGCGTCGGGCCACGCGGGCTGACGCCTCGTCATCATCGGCCAGCCCATCGCCGAGGTCATCCACCAGCGCGCCGGTGCCGGGGTCGCTGTCGGGGTCAGGAAGCGACGCGCCGATGATCTCTGCCTGATTTTCCGTGGCACCTTCGCCCTGCAATGTGACGCGGATGGTCAGGCTGTGGCTGCTGCCCGAGGGCACGTCGCCAAGCAGCCACAGACCGGTCGAAGCATCATAGCTATCGCCCTGCGCCGCCGCATCGTCCGAGACATAGGCGAAGCCATCGGGGATGAGATCGAGCACCCGCACATCCGAGGGGCTGCCGGGGCTAGTGTTGGTCACGGTCAGCACGAGGTCGAGCGCCTCTCCCACCGTGGCCTCTGTCGCGGGGCTGGCGTCCGCCGCGCGTAGGATGGCTTGGGTCAGGGCCAAATCGGCCTCAGTCGGCAGGGTTTCAAAACCGAAATCAGAACTCACCGGGCTGCCGCTGCCCGCATCGACGGCAAGGCTCGCGATCGGGTTTCCGGTGGTCAGGGTGAGGCCCGCCGGTATTTCGGGGTCGGCCTCATCCACTTCGACCAGATAGGCGCGCGCCGGGTCGAGGTTGCTGAAGGAATAGGCCCCCGCCGCATCGGTTTCGGTCACCGCCACCTGCGTATCATCGGCCCGGTCGCCGGGCGTGCCAGCATCGTCGAAAAGCGTCACGGTGATGCCTGCGGGCAGCGTGACTTCGGCCCCGTCGCGGCTGCCGGAACTGTCGGCGTCCTCATAAAGCGTTCCGCCGATCCGGCCCTGCGGCAACAGATTGACGAGGGTCACGAGGTAATCCTCAACCTCCCCATCGAAGTTCAGACCGCTGAAGGGGTCTTGGGTCAGCGCGCTGGAGGTCGACCAGCGGATGCGGGCATAGGTGGTGCCATTGCCCACATCGACCGGCACGGGAATGTTCAGGCTGATCTGGTTGTTGAACGCGCCATCGGTATCGCCCAAGCCGCCGTCGCGAAAGTTAATGGCCACCTGTTCGGTCGGATCGAAGACATTGTTCTGGTTAAAGTCGATCCAAAGCTGAAGATTGGTAATGCCTTCGGTCACCGGCAGGCCGAGGGCCAGTTGCGCGCTGAGGGTCTCATGGGTCTGAATGGTCAGCGGCACGATGGTGCCCGCCTCAAGCACCGGGAACTCGGCCACGGAATCCTCGTCGTCGATCCCGTCGAGGTCGTCGCCATCTGCATTAGCGCTGAACATGCTCTCGGTCTCGGAATCGGGGAGGCCACCGCCAAGGTAGATGTCCGGCACGATGATATGGCGCGGCTCACCATAGCTGGCAGGCGCATCGCCCCGGTCCACCAGATCGGCAGCCGCGATGATGAGGGAGTAATCCTCGATCTCGCCATCGACGGCAAAGCTCGCCACCGGCAGCCCGGCCTCAGATGAATAGCGGAACCGTGCGAAGGTGGTGGAGGTGGTGGCATCGCTGGGCACGGTCACGTCGATCTGGATCACGCCGTCGCCCGCCACATCGTCAAAGCCTGTGCCATCGTCGCGCAGGTCGCGGGCGATGTTCTCACCAAAAGACCCTTCGAAGACCCCGTCGCCGTTAAAGTCGATCCACGCCTGAAGGTAGCCCGCCCCTTTGACCGGAATGTTGAGCGTGCTGATCATCCCTTGGGTCATCACCGGAAAGACCACCGCGTCTTCGTCATCGCTGTCCAACAGGTCGTCCGCCGTGGCCGAGGCATCGGACTGGGCCACCAGTTCGATATCGGGCGGCACATCGCCAAGATAGACCTGCGGCGTATCGCTGACCCCATGCGAGGCGGTCAGGTAAGAGATCGGCGCATCACCAAAGTCGACCCCGAGCCCGTCAAAGACCGCGACCGTGACCTGCGCCCTGTCGCATTGCGTGGGATCAATGCTGTCGCAAAGCTCATAGTCGATCAGATAGGTGCCAGAGGGCACCCCCGGCGGGACGATCACCCGGCCCGCATCGGCGCCTTGGGTTTCCAGCACGGGGACCGGATCACCGCTGTTCTGGGGTACGGCTTCGGTCAGCACCGCAAGCGTCGCGGTGGGGAAGGCGGCAGGCAGCCCGTTGATCGTGTCGTTGGACATGACCTCTCCCGCCGTGCCGCCAAGCAGGCTGTTGAGCGGCGTCGCGGTATAGTCATCGTCGCCCGCCACCACGCTGGCCGAGGTATTCGCCACCGCGCAAAGCCGGATCGACGAGCCGCGCCGCGCGTTGTTCAGCGAACTGCCGGTATAGCCGTGGATGAACTCCCCCTCGGTGAAGGTGCCATATTCATAGGTGGCATAGTTGTCGAAGCCAGTCTCGTTCGGCTCTTCCGTCCAATTGGTCGGGTCACCCACCTTGGCGGGGTCCATCGTGATCGCCTGCCCCCCGGCGGGAAAACCGGCGAGCGGGGCGGTGTGGAAATAGGAAATGCCATCGGGCGCGAGCAGCGGGCCGACCACATCCGAACTGTCGTCTGAGGCCCCGCGGCTGTCCACATCCGTCTGCTGAACGATCACGCCGTTGATACGGCTTTGCTCGACCGCCCGCCCTTGGGGGTTGGAGGGGGTGGCGCTGCCGTCTTCGACAAGGCGCAGACGGTAGGTGACGAAACCGTTGTCAGCGGGCGTCATCCGCGCTTCGAGCGAGCCGTCGATATTGACCGCAGTGGCGTTGCTGATCTGGGTCGCTTGGAACACGACATCCAGATCGTTGCCATTGATGTCGGTGGTGACATTATCAAAGACGAAGATGTCCGAGGTCGTCAGCGCCGCCGCGCTGCCCGGCCCGGCCAGCTGCGTGCGCGGCTGAGCGAAAACCGACCGCGGGGTACAGGTTTGCGGGCCGGTGTCGGTGGACAGGACATTGGCGACGATGCTGGCGTTTTGCGGATTGGACTGCAGGCGCGACACGAAAGGCGTGCCGATCGCGCCGATACCCGCCGTGGCGGTGCTATCGACCGCGCCCGACAGGGCATCCGCCGCCGTCACGGTATATTCCGCAGTACAGGTCACCTTGCCGCCCGGGGCCACAGGTGCGGTGATGGCCGGGCAAGTGACCGTGCCGACAAGGCTGTCTTCGATCACCACGTCTTGGTTCGGGTTGAAGGGCAGCTCCCCTGTGTTGGTCACCTCATAGATAAAGGTGACCGTCGTGCCCTGAAGCGCGGAGAGCGGGCTGGTAAACCGCGCAAGACTGATGGTCTGTTCGGTGGTAAAGTTCACATCGGCGAAGATACCGATCCCCCGCGCCCCCGCATCATAGGGCAGGGTCACCGGGTTGTAGTAGCTGCGGACCTCGCCGATGCTTTCGTCGTACCAAATCTCAATCCGTGAGGTCGCATCGGGATAGCTCAGCCGGATCGACCCGTTGGTATCATCGCCCGAGCCGGGAGAGAGAAAGGCGCTGCCGTCGATGAACAGACATTGCGCCTCGTTCCCGTTCAGCAAACCGGTGTCGCCGGACCCCGGCCCGGGGCCGACCACGACGGTGGGCGCCGGCCCCAATGTGGTGATACTTGGGTTGCCGTTATCGCCAAAGGCGGTCACAAAATCGCAGCGGTCCCCGGTGCTGTGATTGTCGGTGGGGTCGATGTCGAGGATGTCGACGGTAAGGTTGTCGACCTGAAACGCGACGCCGCCGGAACTGGCCGACACGCTGGCGGTGATCCGGTCATCGCCGCGCCGCCCCGCATTCGGCCCGGCATCGCCCACGATGACAAGCGAATCGACACCGCCGCCCAGAACATTGACATCGTCGGGGGTGAAGATCGGATTGCCTTGCGCATCGGTGCTATAGGGGCGCAGATTGCCGGTGATCTCGACCGTCGTGTCGATCTCGAAACCATATTGGTCCGACAGGGTCCGCAGCAAAGGCCCGGCAAAGCCTGCGGGCCAATCGAAAGTGGACCAATCGATCGAGAAATCCCCGGCATCCGCGGGAGAGGAGGAGACGGCAAGGGCGGCGCAAACGGCGAAGGAGACACCGCGCAGCGCTTTTCGGCTAGAGAGACGTTTCACAATTCACCTTTCGGTCCGAACCGGAGAACCCGCGCAACGAGGCACCCAGCGAGAATACGAGCAAAAATCTACCGGACATTTATCGCGAATTGTCGGTGCCAATGCGAAGGTGCGTCCGGTCAATGCAGATGCCGCTGCGGATAGCGCGATATACTTACGGATAGGTGAAACAGCTCTCGCCAGATCGCCAAATGCGCCCCCGGTCTTCCCCCCGAGGGGAGGACGGGGAAAACCGGTGGGGCGCATCGCTGCAAAGCTATCAGGGAGCCGCTCCCTGGGGTAGGGGAACGGGCAGCAGCTCCCGAGAAGGCCCGCGTCGCGAAGCATATTTTCAGGCGAAACGGTCGAAATGAACCGGTTGCCAGCTTGGGACGCGGTCATTGGTCTGGTCAATGACGCCTTCGTGCAGACCCGTCTATCGACGGGCATAACTAACTATAGGTCGCGCCTCGCATCGTTGCATCTGGGCGGGGGTATAATCGGACTAGTCTTAAGGATAGGTTTCCGCCGCCCCGCCCAAGCAGACTTGTCAGAGGTCAAGCTGCGCCTTCATCGCCGCCAGCGTCGCGTCGCAGGTGGCGGGCAAAGCCTCAGCCAGCGCGCGCGCCTCTTCGTCCTTGTCGGTCTTGCAGGCGGTCTCGATCTCTTTGAGCAGGCCGTGCAGCCGGTCGGCGCCGAGCATGCCGCACATCCCGGCCATGGCATGGGCGCGGGCCTGTAGGTCAGGCAGAGCATCGGCTGCCATCAGGTCGGGCAGATCGGTCGCGACTTGTTGGTCGAGCTTTTCCACCCGCTCGCGCAGTTTCTCCGCACCCAGCAGGTCGAGCAAATCTGCGATTTGTTGTTCGTTCAACAGGGGCCGTTTCGCGGATTTCGCCTGTACCGATGACTGCGCGCTGGCCAAACGCTCGGGCAGAGCCTGCTCCGGTATCACCGCGCGCCCCGAAAGCTCGCGCAGCTTGGCGCGCAGCACCTTCATATCCAGCGGCTTTTGCATGAACCCCGACATTCCGACGGCGCTGAACTCCGCCCGTTCTTTCGGCATGGCATGGGCGGTCACGGCGATGATCGGCGTTTCGCGGTTGGGGCCCTCGCCGGAGAGAATCGCCTTGGTCGCCTGAATGCCGTTCACCTCAGGCATGGAGATGTCCATCAGGATCGCATCGAAGGGCGCGTCTTCGGCCAGTTCGATCGCCTCGCGCCCGCCGGTGGCGAGGGTGACGTCATGGCCAATCTTCTCAAGCATCGCCTTGATCAGCTCGCGGTTGATTTCATTGTCGTCCACCAGCAGAAGGTTGAGCCGCTGGGCCGCCGCGGGTTCGGCGCGCTTTTGCGGGTCGGGGGCCGCATCGCAGTCGATCTCGGCCAGATCAGCAAGCTCTACGGGCAGGCGCAGGGTGAAACATGTCCCCTCCCCCACCGTCGACTCGCAGGTGATCTCACCCCCCAGACGTTTGACCAGACGGCGCACGATCCCAAGCCCCAGACCGGTGCCCCCGGTGCGGCGCTCATAGCGGCTGTCGAGCGAGACAAAATCTTCGAAAATACGGTCAATATCCCCCGCCGGAATGCCGGAGCCGTCATCTTCGACCTGCAGGTGGAACGCTTCCCCCTTGCCCGCGGATTTCGCGAACCACCCGCGCAGGGTCACATCGCCGCCGGGGCTGAACTTGATCGCGTTGCTTAAAAGGTTCACCAAAATCTGCTGGATCGCCCGCGGGTCCGTAACGATGGCCTTGTCGTCTAACTGGGTCAGATCAAGATGCAGCCGGGTGCCCCCGGCCTCGGCCAGAGGGTCCATCGTGTTGATGATTCCCGCCATCAGCACGGTCATGTCACAGGTCTGACGCACCTGTTCATAAGTTCCCGCCTCACTGCGCTCAATGGCCAGCACGTCATTGATATGGCCCAACAAAATCTCACCCGAGGTCATCGCCGCATCGAGATAGCGCTTTTGCTCATCATCAAGCCGGTCATCTTGCAGCAGTTGCAGGGCCGAGATCACACCATTGAGCGGCGTACGCATCTCATGGCTCATCATGGCGAAGAAACGCGATTTTTCCTGATAGGCGTCAAGCGCTTCATCCCGCGCGGCGATGATCTCGGCCTCGCGAAGGCGCTTTTCGGTGATGTCCCGAATATAGGCGATAAAGAGCGACCCATGCCCCATCGGCGATTGCGACACGGACATCTCGACCGGGAAAATGCGCCCGGCGTGGTCGATCATCTCAAACTCGCGGCGGCCCTTGTCGGCGACCTCGGTCTCGCCGGTGCGACGGAACCTTTCAAGCCTTTCGCGGTGCACCATGCGGTCGGCCGGGGGGATCAGCAGGCTGATATAGTCCCTGCCCACCGCCGCCTCATGGGTGATGCCGAAGATCTCTTCGGCGGAGCCGTTGAAATCTTCGATCTCCCCCCGCTCATTGATGACGACGATGGCGTCGAGCGATGCCTGAAGGGTGGTCGCAAGACGCAGGTGGTTTTCCTCGACCAGTTGCGAAGTGCGGTTCAACCGGCTGGCTTGCCGCGAGAGGCGATAGACCGCCCCGACCAAGGCAAGGGTGACGATCAAGACGATCGCCGCCATCACCTCGATCAGCCGCACGATCTCATGGCGTTCGTTTTGGGACATCTCGCTGGCAATGGCGATGGAGGCGAGGGCAATCTCGCGGGGCACGTCTTCGATGCTGCGCAACATGGCGTCGATATCGTCCAATGCCGCGATCAGGTCGGCATCAGAGCCGTCGATCGCGGGCAGGAACCCATCCAGCAGAGCCCGCAACTCACGGATTTTCGGTTTGGCCTTTGCGTTGTTGCGCACCCGTTCGGCCAACAGAACGCGGCTATAAAAGATGTCGAACCTTTTGCGGAACTCGTCCAGCGCCTCGGGCGTGGCGGATTTCGCCTGCGCCAAGGCGCGGTCGGTCTTGAGAAATTCGATCTCGATCTGCGTAAAGACCCATTCAGCGTGGTCTTGCTGCGCACTGTCGAGCGCCTGAATCCGGTCCCAGACGTTATAGGCCAGATAGGCGGCGATGCTCATCCCCAGCACGAGGATAAGCATCAAGACCTGTCGGCTTCTTGCGCGCGCGGGCCCGAATTTTCCTGCGTCGTTCATCCAAGCCCTCTGCGCCATTACCAGTTACTCGACACGAATTCGGTCAAGCTGCCAGATCGACCGGCTGTAGACCAGTTCCGTCTGATAGGCGATGTCGCTGTCATAGGGGTAGACCACCCAAAGCGGCCCCTTGTCCCGGCGCGACATCTCCTCTCCATTGGTATGGTAGGCGATGATCGGCCCGTCTTCGACCGCGTCGGACATCGGGATTTCCACCGCATAATCATTGATCGCCGTCGCGGTGATGGTGCCCTCTTCGACGTTCAGCGTCTCAAACAGGTCCTTCAGCGACACACCTTCGAATGCCTGCGTGCCATCGGTCCAGATCGTCGTCGTCTCAAAGCTAGAGACAGGCATGGATTTGAGATCTGAGAGGGTGAAGCTATGGGTTTCCTCGGCCAGCGTCACTTCGAGCACGGCCTCTTCGTCTTGGGCGGCAACCGCCGACGCAAGACCCAGAGAGAGGGCGGCCGCGGTGATGGTCTTGCTGAGGTACTGAAAGGTCATGTCAAATTTCCTTATCTGGCGTTGTGACCTGACCATACCCTGCCCGAATGACAGGCGCGAAGGCGCAGAAGCGCATCCCCCCTATACCAAAGGATAGGTGCGCCTGTCCCCGCGCGGCCCGCATTGCCATACCAAAGGATAGCGGCGCATGCCTTTGCCCCCCTTCCCCCTTGGGCTTTCATCTTTCTTTTGAAACGGGCACACTCTACCAATTAAAGAACGCCGGCCATTTTGGCTTCAGGAGATCTATTATGTCTTTGCGTATTTTAATTGCCGATGATCACGACATGGTCCGAGAGACCATCGCCATGTTTCTTGATGCGGATGGGGCCACCGTCACCGAAGCGGCGAGCGATCTGGCCGGAGCGCTGGACAAGATCAAATCAGAGCCGCCCTACGACCTGGTGCTGCTGGATTATACAATGCCCGGCATGAAGGGCTTGCAGGGTCTGCAAACCGTTCTTGATATCAATGAGGGTCGCCCGGTCGGGCTGATTTCCGGCACCGCCACTCGGCTCATTGCCGAACAGGCGCTCGAAATGGGGGCGATCGGCTTTCTGCCCAAGACGCTGCCCGCCAAGTCACTGGTCAACGCGGTGCGTTTCATGGCGGCGGGAGAGACCTATGCCCCGGTCACCTTCATGTCGGGCAAGGACAATCCCGAAGAGACGGATTTCGAGAAATCCCTGTCCGAGCGGGAGCGCCAAGTGCTGCGCGGATTGATGAACGCGCAGTCTAACAAAGAGATCGCCCGCGACCTCGATCTGCAGGAAGTGACGATCAAACTGCATGTCAAAACACTTTGCCGAAAACTGGACGCAAAGAATCGTACCGATGCGGCGATCATTGCGCGCGATGCGGGCTTCGTTTGAGGCCCGTTTCACACCCCTGAACCACCCCCGGCATCGGCCCAGCGCGCACCCTGTAGCGCCCCCCCGTCTCCCCTCTGAGCGTAAACCATAATCGCCCGCCCCGCGCGGGCGTTTTTGCGTTCGGCCTATGACGGCCCGCATCGAATCAAAGATTCGGAAGCCCCATTTTCCCAGCAAAATTAACCATCTGCGGAGCCCGCGCCCGGCCCCATTTCCGCGCCAAATGATAGGCCGCGGCGCGACCTGATAGGGCCACCTATCCTTTCGGTTAAGCGCCTGACCACAGGCTCAGCGAGTTAACCGTTCGCTCAGATGATATCGGTATCCGGTTCCCCGAAGATGAGAACAGGACAACGCAATGAGCGTGTCCGTTCATTGCAATCGCCGGCTCTTCACCGGCCAACAAGGGAACTACTAGATGCGTATCCATATCTCCCAATTGTCCAAGACACTCATCACGAGTACGGCTTTGTCGCTCGCGGGTTTCGCGGCTGCCGCCGACGCGCTCACGAGCGAATTCTCCTTCCGCGTGGTGGAAACCAATGCCGAGGGCGAAGAAGTCCTCGTTGAGCGTGAGACGGTCCGCCCGGGCGAAGTCATTTCTTATGAGCTGCGCCACCAGAACATGACCGACGGCGCCATGGAAGGGCTCGTCATCGCCGCACCGGTCCCCGAGGGCGTCTCTATCACATTGGGCGCCGAAGTGACCTCTGTCGCCGCGGTCTTTGAAGTCCAGGCCGAGATGGACCCCGAACAGGAAGGGCTGGAATGGTCCACCGTTCCCGCCATCCGCAAGGTCGTCGATGCCGATGGCAACATGACCGAAGAGCCGCTCCCTGAAGAGGCTGTCGCCGCCGTGCGCTGGACCCTCTCCGAACCGCTCGAAGCAGGCGATTCCGCCTTCAACAGCTACCGCGTGCGCCTGAACTAATCCCGGCGCCTCTCTCTCTCCACTCTCTCTCCAACTACTATAGAACTAGGGAATATTAACGTGAAACACCAAACAACCTTCCTGCGCTCCGTAAGCGCCGTTGCTCTGACCGCCGTGATCGGCACTGTCGCTTTCGCGGCGCCCGAAGCGGGCTCTGTCATCGGCAACCAAGCCGTGGCGACCTATACCAATGCCGCGGGCGACACGATCACGGTAACCTCCAACACCGTTGAGACAGTCGTTCAGCAAGTTGCCGGCGTCACCCTGACCTCTGACAACACCGAAACCATCGCCCCCGGCGGTAAGGCGTTCCTGCCGCACATCATCACCAACGATGGTAACGGCCCGGATGCCTTTGCGCTGACGGCAGTGGAAACCGACACCGGCACGCTCGACACCTCGCAGCTGGTTTTCTACCCCGACGCCAACATGGACGGCGTGGCCGATAGCGCCACCCCGCTGACCGAGACCCCGACCCTCGCCCCCGGTGAGCAGTTCGGCATCGTGATCGAAGCCTCCGTCGCCTCCACGGCGACCGGTTCCGACACGATCACCGTCACGGCGGCCTCGACCCTCGACGGCACCGTGCTGAGCACCAATACGGACACGCTGACAATCTCCAACGACGCGATTGTCGAGTTGGTCAAATCGATGACGGCGGACCCGGCTTCGGGCGGCAACCCCAATATCATCGACGCGGGCGATACGGTAACGATCACGCTGACCTACTCCAGCACCGGTCTGGCCGCGGCCAACAGCTACTCTGTGCAGGACGTGCTCGATGGCCGCCTGACCTATGTGCCCGGCTCGGCCCGCTGGTCTGACTCTGCCACACCGCTGGACGATGACAACGGCTCCACCGTCGTCGACGCGACAAACGGCTCTGGCGAAACCATCGCGTGGGACTATGACGACGCGCAGAACGTCAACTTCCTGATCTCCTCTGTCGGTTCTGGCCGCTCGGGTGAGGTGACCTTCCGTGCCGTGATCGCGGATACCGCCAATGCGGGCATCATTACCAACGTGGCGACCCAGGACGTTGACGGCGTGGCCTTCCCGCCATCGAACACCGCCTCTGTCACCGTGGACAACCAATATGCGGTGGCGGTTGCTGATACGGCGATCAACTCCAACGGCACGGCCAACCCGGCGATTGCCTCGGCCACCGACGATGACGCGGCCAACAACGATGTCGTCACGGAATCCGGCGATGTCTATCAGGGCGGCACAATCCGTCAGGAATTCGTGCTGACCAACCTCTCCAACAGCCCGGACAGCCTGACCCTCGACGTGGCCAATGGCGACTTCCCGGCTGGCACCACCTTCCGCTTTGTGGGCGCCGACGGTATCACACCGGTGGTCGGCTCTGTCGGTCCCTTGGGTATCGGTGACAGCGCCAAGGTGACCTTGATCACCACATTGCCAACCGATGTCGCACCAACCGCCACCACCAACTACACCGCCGTCATCACAACGACCTCGGACAACTCCGGCGTCAGCGATGTGTCGACTGCCGAATTCACCGGCGCGGTTCTTGCGGCTTCGGTCGATCTTGAGAACGCCGTCGTCGGTTCCGAAGGCGATGGCGCGGCACCGACGAACGGTGGCAACCCATGGGTCACCCAGTCGACAGACCCGGGCGCACCGGTTGTCTTCGAGATGCTGGTCGAAAACAACGGCCCCACCTCGGACAGCTTCAACCTGTCGCTGGATCAGGCCCTGCCCGCAGGCTGGACGGTTGAGTTCCAACTGCCCGACGGATCGATCGTGTCGAACACCGGCACCATCCCCGCAGGCGCATCGCAGGCCATCCGCGCCGTGATCACGCCCGCCGATGGCGCTCTGCCGGGTGACACGCTGGTCGACGTCGCGGTCGTCTCTTCCGTCTCGGGTCAAGGTGACCGGATCGTCAACCAAGTCACGGTCAATGAAATCTATGACGTGAAGATCATCGAAGACCAAAGCGCGCAGGCTTCGCCGGGTGGTATCGTGGACATCCTCCACACCATCTCGAACGAAGGGAACGTGGCCATCACCGAAGCGTCGATCACGCAATCGGGCCTGACCAACTTCTCCGGCGCGATCTTCTGGGATCAGAACGGCAACGGTGTGATCGATCCGTCCGAACCGGTGATCGACAACTTCAATGACCTGACCGACGGCGTCTCGCCGGGTGTGAACGGACTTGCCCCGGGCGACAGCATCTCGCTGATCTACCGTGTGCAGACGCCGTCGACAGCCACCCAAGGTGTGTCCGAAGTCGGCACCATCACCATCAACAACACGTTGAACGGTGTCGGGACCGATATCGACCAGACCAACAACGCCGTCGAAGACCGCGTGGTCATCATCTCGGGCGATGTCACACTGAGCAAGTATCAGTACATCGACGCGAGCTGCGATGGCACCGTGGGCACCTTCACCAAGACGCGCCTTGATGTCGAGCCCGGCCAGTGCATCCGCTACATGGTCGAAGCCGAGAACACAGGTGCCTCTGCGGCGGACAATGTGATCATCACGGACGCGGCCCCGGCCTATACCGCGATCACGGACTGTGGCGGCGCCTGCCCTGAAAGCCTGTTCCCGGGCACCAGCACGGCCACCGTCACCTCGACCAACGTATCGAGCACGCATGGCAGCATCCTTCCCGGCGGCTTCGCCCGGGTAGAGTTCACCGTGCGGGTCGACGACTAAGCGACCTCTCGGGCGCCCCCGGGCTGAGCGATGCTCTCCCGGGGGCGCCCCCTCCTCCCCCCGTTTCCGTCTCCCCCATTTTTCACGCCCTTCCCAGGGATCGCAACAGGAGCAAGCTGATGCGCAGTTTCCTTATGTCTAAAGCCCGCCCGGCTCTGGCCCTGATCAGCGCCTCCGCACTGGGCCTGAGCCTTCTCCCCCAGACCGCCACCGCCGCCCCGGCCCCCGCTGGGTCTTTCATCCGCAACGTGGCAGAAGTCAGCTATTTCAACACCTCCCTTGGCATCATGGAACGCGTCTTCTCGAACCCGGTACGGGCCGAAGTCGCCGCGGTTCCCGGGCTGGAAGTGACCGGCTACTCCGACCTTCTGCTGACCCGTGGTGCCTTTGGCCGCTACCATTTCGACGTCATCAACAGCGGCAACGTGCCGCTTTCCACATCGGTCAGTATCAGCGAGCAAGGCAGCGCCAGAATGATGTCGCGCCAATCGCTTTTCCCTGACCTGAACGGCAACGGCCTGATCGATACCGAAGACCGCGCTTTCGACATGTCCGCGCCCTTCATGCTCGCCGCGGGCGAGCGGCTGCAACTGATCTATGAGTTCCGCATCTCCGCCGAGACCCCCGTCAGCACCCAATTCACCAGCATGCTGACCGCATCTGCCGTGACCGAGGATGGCCAAAACCTGACCGAAGACGCTATGGGTGTCTCGCGGGTCGAGGAAGGCGGGCTCGAAGTCTCCAAAGAGCAGGTCGTCGCCGAGAATGACGAGGGCGCGCTCATCACCTACACCCTGCGGCTGCGCAACGATTCCGAGCGGGACGCCTTCGGCTACCCCGAGGTCGAAGGCCAGCCGATCGTGATCGATGGCACCCCCCGGACCGGTGTCTTGCTGCGCGATGCGATCCCGCTGAACACCGTGTTCCACGCGGTGCAGGATTCGGGCACCATGACCGCGCTGGTTCACATGCGCGGCGCGCCCGACCACCACTACGTCAGCGTCGCCCCAGCCGGGCTTTCCCATGACGTGGATGCGGTGGCCTTCTTTCATGAGGGCGACTACGCCGTCGGCCATGCGACCGATCCCAGCTTCTCGGTGCGCGTGCCTGCCGACTTGGGCAAGGTAGAGGTGCAGAACACCGCCTCGGCCTTTTACAACAACCAAGAAAGCACCCTGCTCTTGGCCTCTAACACCGTGGTCTATGACCGCGATACAGAGACGGTCGGCACCTTGGTCTTTGAACACCCTGAGACCGGCGCGGACCAGCCCTATGGCACGCCGGGCAGCGACACCCGCCTGCGCCTCACCTCGGGCGCCTGCAACATCAGCACCGAAGTCGACAGCACGGCGGTGACCATCCGAAGCATGCTGACCGGCGATGTGGAAACCATCATCGCGACCGAGACCGGGGCCAACACCGGTGTCTTCCTCACCCCCGCCCTGCCGATGGCGCAGATGTCGCCCGCCGTTGCCGGGGATCAGGTCATGGCCACCGACTTTGGCGATAGCTTCATCGCGACGGCGTCTTGCGACAGCGCGGTGCTTGAGGACGATCTGATGATCAACCCCGGCAACTTTCTGTTCAACTCCGTCACCAACGCCCCGATTGACGGCGTGGCGGTGGCGCTTGTCGATGCCCGTTCGGGCAACGAAATGGCCCGCACCCAGACCGACCAGCGCGGCTTTTTCACCTTCTCCGAAATGCCCGAAGGCGACTACCGCTATGCCGTGATGGACGCGCCCGCATGGATCTTCCCCTCCGCGCGTCTGGACTATGCCGGTATGGGCCGCAGGGTGATGGATGCCGGTTGGGGCCGCGCGTTCAGTCACGCCGGCGGCGCATTGTTCGTCTCCGACATCCCGGTTGATCCGAATTATGGCACGCCGCTGGCGCTGGACAAAGCCGCCGACCTCGACCGCGTGGGTCACGGTGAATTCGTCACCTACACGCTGAGCTTCACCAACAACATGCACCAAGCGCTGATCGGCGGCGAAATCCTCGACCGGCCCGCCTATGGTGTGAACTTCGTGCCCGGCACGGTGACTCTCAACGGAGAGCCGCTGGACGACCCGCAAGAGATCGGCAATGGCGATCTGCGCTTTGACGTGGGCATGCTTGAGCCGCTGTCGAGCCATGAGCTGTCCTATGTGATGCAATTCTCTGCCGCCGCCCGCGAAGGCCGCAACGAGAACACCGCCATCCTGTCGGGCCGCCAAGCGGGCACCGGGACGCTGCAACAATCGCAGACCGCGCGCGCTATGGTCCGGCTCGACAATTCGGGCGGTGTCTTTGCGCGCCAAGGCACCGTGCTGGGCGCCGTCTTCATGGATTGCAACGGCAACGGTCTGCGCGACCGCGTTGAGGATGAACCCGGCATTCCCGGTGTGCGCATCGTGACCCAGGAAGGGCTCTTTGTGGTGACCGATATCAATGGCGCCTATTCGCTCAACGGCATGCGCCCGGTGACACATGCCTTCCTCGTGCAGCCCGAAACCCTTCCCGCCGGAACCGCGGTGCAGGTGACCCGCACCAACGATCTGCGCCGGGGTGGCTCGCGCATCGTGCCGCTGAAGAAGGGCGAGTTGCGGACCGAGAACTTTGCCGTGGCCCAATGCACCCCCGAAGCGCTTGAGGAAGTCGGCAAACGCCGCGACCATTTCGCCGGCAAACGTCAGACCCCCGGCATGAATTCAGCCGATCTGCCGATCGACGGCCAGCGCAGCAGCACCCGCTCCGTGCGCGGTGAGGCTGGCATCGCCACCACCACCCAGCTGACCCCCGGCATGATCGCGGCACAAAGCGAAGAGGCCGGACAAGAACCTTCCTCTGTCGCGCAAGCGGCCCGTGCCTCGGCCCAGCGTCAATCGCTCGACAGCATGATCCAGAACCTCGATAGCGCGCCGGGCTTTGTCGACTTTGCCGAAGACACGTCTGTCACCCGCGCCACGCAGAACATCCGGATCAAGGGCAAGGCCGATCTCACGCTGTCGCTTTTGGTGAACGGGCGCGAGCTGGGCGGCGACCGGGTGGGCGAACGCACCAATCTGGCGAAAAACAATGTGCAGGCGCTGGAATATGTGGCCGTGAAACTGGCCTCGGGCGAGAATGTGCTGACACTGGTGGGCCGTGACGGATTCGGCATCGAACGCGTCCGCAAAGAGCTGCGCCTGACCGCCCCCGGCAAACCTGCCCGGATCGAGATCCTGATGCCGGAAACCGCTTCGGCCAATCCCGCCTCGGTGGTGCCGGTCGTGGTACGCGTGCTTGACGCCGGGGGCCGCCCGGTGCCCGCATCGGGCACCGTGACCCTCGCCGCTCGCCGGTCGCTTTGGGATGTGACCGACATCCGCAGCAGCGCGCCCGGCGTGCAGGCCTATCTCGACAATGGCGAGGCGACCTTCAACCTGATCCCGCCGCAGGCCTCCGGCCCCGATCTGATCACCGTGCGCTCCTCCTTTGGCGAGGCCGAGGCGCGGGTGACCTTCACCCCCGACCTGAACGAACGTGTGCTGATCGGTGTGATCGAAGGCGCGGTTTCGCTGAGCGGAGATGCGGGCAATGTTATCGAAGAAGACCGTATCAGCGCCTTCGAGGACACCACCACCGGGATCCGGGGTGAGCTTTACCTCAAAGGGGTGATCCGTGGCGATGCCCTGCTGACCCTGCGCTACAGCTCGGACCGGGACACCGAAGACAGCCTGTTCCGCGACATCCGGGGTGAGGAATATTACCCCGTCTACGGCGACAATTCCGAACGCGGGGCCGATGCGCAATCTTCGTCCAACCTCTTCGTGAAAGTGGAGAAAGGCCGTTCCTATGTGCTCTACGGCGATATTGCCATCGCGCCCGAGGCGAGCGCGCTGAAACTGGGCGGCCTGCAACGTGTCGCCACCGGCGCCAAGGGCCATTGGGAGAACGACCGCGTCTCGGTCACCGTCTTCGCCGCCCGGACGGCGCAGGAGCAGCAGATTCAGGAAATCCGCGGGCGCGGTGTCTCTGGCCCCTATGACCTTGACCTGAGCGGCTATGTGCAAGGCTCCGAACGGGTGGAGATCCTCGTGCGGGACGAAGAGGGCGGCGATATCCTGTCGGCCACGCCCCTGCTGCGCGGCACCGACTATCTGCTCGACTTCTTCCGCAACACCATCACTTTCGACAGCCCGGTGCGCCAGTTCGACCTTGACGGCAACCCCGTGTCGATCCGCGTGACCTATGAGGTCGAGGCCGAGGGCGCCGAGGCCTATTGGCTCTACGGAGGCGAGGTGAACTATGCCCTGTCCGAGCGGACCTCTGTCGGCGCCCGTGCGGTCCATGCCGACGCCCCCTTGGGCAACGCGGCCCGCCAGCGGATGCACTCTGCCTACCTCCAGCACGAAGACCGCCAAGGCGGGCTGTGGGAGGCCGAGGTGGCCCGGTCGGAGAACGCCATGGGCGACAAGGACAACGCTGCGCGCCTGTCCTATGAGCTGAAGACTGAAACCCGCCACTTCGCTTTCGAGGCGATCCACACGGGCCGCGATTTCTACGCTCAGGGTGGGCTGGCACGCCCCGGCACCACGCAGGTTCGTCTGAGCTATGGCGAAGAGATCGACCGGCGCAGCGACATCGCCTTCGGCGCGGAATACACCCGCGACCGGATCAACGACAGCACGCGGCTGACCGTGGATGCGATCTATTCCCGGCATCTGAGCAAGACCCTGCGCGGCGAGATCGGCCTTGAGTACAGCCGGGACCGCACCGCCAGCGGCAGCGAGAGCGACACCGCCCTGATCCTCGGCGCGCATTGGACCCCAGCGGCCCGCCCCGGCACCGTGATCGAGGCCAAGCTGCGCGCCCCGCTCAGCGGTGACGCCCCCACCGAACTGACCCTCGGCCTTTACGACGAGCCCAAGAACGGCTGGCGCGTCTATAACGAGATCGAGCTTCAGTTCGGCAGCGACGCTCTGGTCACCCGCGCGGCCTATGGCTTCACCTATACGATGAACGAATGGGTCACCGGCCGGACCGAGATGACCAAGGCCAGCGGCACCAGCGACACCACCATGGTTCAGGGCCTGTCGGTCGATTGGGACATCAACGAGAGCACCAATCTGCGCGCCGACCTTGAGCATTCGCGCAACCTTGAGACCAATGACGGGGAGCTCACCTCCTTTGCCATCGGCACAAGCTGGGAATCGGCGGATGGTGACTGGGTCGGCGATGCCGAGCTGGAAACCACTTGGGAAGAGAGCGGCAAGACCCATTATGCCAGCTTCGGCATCGCGGGCAATGTCACCCCTGAGCTGACCGTTCTGGCCCGCAGCCGTGCCGCGCTTGACCGCCGCGAGGGCGAGAACTCCCGCCGCATGCGCACCCGCATCGGGGCCGCCTATCGCCCTAAGGACAACGCCCGCCTGGATGTGCTGGCGTGGTACGAGCACCGGCTGGAAGAGAAACACGCCAGCACGGAAACGCATCTGTGGTCGATCGACGCGAATTACGAGATCGACGCCGACCTGCGGATCAACGGCAAATATGCCGGCCAGCATCAGAAGATCGGCACCAATGCCGGCGCGCGGGCCAATACCACCACGCAGTTGATCCAAGGCGGTCTGAACTACGAATTCGGCGACGACCGTTTCCAACTCGGCCTCAACGCCACGCATCTGTGGGACAGCGAGGGCAATTCTTCCAACGGGATCGGCGCCGAATTTGGCTTCACCCCGCGCGAAGGTGTCCTGCTGGCGCTCGGCTACAACAAGGCCCGTGGCCGGGTGGCAGGGCAAAGCAACCTCTATGACGAAGGGTTCTATTTCCGGTTCAACCTGCTGTTGGACAACTCACTCTGGACCCAGTTCGACCAGTTCCTCGGAAGCTGACCGGGAGACTCAGCCCCGAGGGAGAGCCACGTTCCAAGCGCATCTGGAACGTGGCTCATTTCTCTTTCAGAGCGCGGCGTCGCTCCAAAGTCGACCCGGCCTACTCCAAGCGCCGGGCCGACTATCCTTTCGAGACGCTAACTAGCTGTCCGCATTAATGAAATATCGATTTTGAAGGCGCATGATCAGGGACAATGCAAACCTCCAGCCCGATGGGAAACTCCGATGAAAAAGCTCGCTGCCAGCACTGCCTTTTGCCTGATCGCCGCCACCCTCTCCGGCGCGGCAAATGCAAATGATTTCGCCCGTTTCGACAGCCGCAAGATCGCCGTCACCGGCCTGAACTTCGCCCTGTCGCCCTCCGCCTCGGATGCGCGGATCCACCTTAACCGGGCCATGATCCAGACGCCTGTCAAACATGCTCAGGCCCCCCGCAAACTGACCCTGCCCCCGCGCGGTGGCCCATCGGCGGCGGTGCGTCATGTCATCGCCTCGGCAGAGGCGGGCGCGAAAGGCTATGACGCGGTGCAACATGGGGCGCGGGTCAAGCCGCCCAAGCGCCCCACAAGCATGACCATCGGCGAAATCTATCGCTGGATCAAGGCCACCCCCGGCCAGCCCCATGCCATCGGGCGCTACCAGTTCATCCCCAACACTTTGAAAACGCTCGTCGCCGAAGCGGGGCTAAGCAAGAGTGACCGGTTCACTCCGCAGGTCCAAGACCTGCTGGCCGATCTATTGCTCGAAGATGCGGGGTTTACCCCCTTCATGAAGGGCAAGATCAGCCGCCATCGTTTCATGGAAAACCTCGCCCGCATCTGGGCCGGGCTGCCCACTTCGACGGGCCGGTCCTATTATCACGGCCATGCGGGCAACCGGGCTGTCATCACTTGGAACGAGTTCGACAGCCATATGAAAAGCATCTTTGAAAACACGGCACGCGGCACCTCCTGACCGCGCGCTCCACTCTCTTCTCTCTCTCCGTCTCCCTCCAGGCCAAAGCGCGCGTATTTTCGCCGCTTTGGCCGCCTTTTTAGCCGCAGTGCTGCATTTCGCGCGGCATTTCCAAGAAGATTTCAGGCCCATCGGCGCGCTACTGACCCTACCCGCCATCGCCACCATGGCCGTGGTGCGGCAAATGGGCTGACGCCCGGAGCGGGCACTGCCGGAAGAAGGCCGTCGCAGAAATGCGGTGGCCTTTTTGACTTGCGGCCCCGGCCAAAGGCCGCCACCATCCCGGCCAAGACGGAACCCATCGGGCATCGCTAAGGTTAACCTTATGAACATGCCCTAGGAGGAATGGCTCATGTGGACTTACGAACTCTTGATCCTGATCATGGCCGCGGTGGCGGCAGTGGCATTCATGGCCAAGCAACGCCCCCAGCCTCGGAAGGTCCGCGCAATCGCGCCCCGGCCCCGGGCGAACAGATTGCATAACCGCCGGTATTGAAGCGTCATCGCGGCTAGAAGCATCCTGTTGCGACCACACCCGCGATTCCGCACTCGGCTTTCGGCCCCCGTTCTTGTCTCCCCGTCGGTTTCCGCCATGATGCTGGCAAAACCGGAGGGAGCCGACCTTGGACACCATTGAATATTTCTATTCCGCCCATTCCGCCTATGCCTATCTGGGGCATCGTAAGCTCTTGGAGATTTGCGCGGCCCGCGGTGCGCGGCTGATGCATCGTCCCTTTGACCTCACCCCCGTGATCGCCTCAGGCCGTGTCAGCCATTTCCGCGGTTTCACGCCCCATTACATAGACTATTTCTTCGGCCGAGAGATTGAGCGTTGGGCGCAGTATCGCGGGCTGGAGATTCTCAACCACCGCCCGACCCACCACGACAACCCGCTGAACCTTGCAAACGGCTACCTGATCGCCGCCGCTCAGGCGGGGCGGGATGTCGACGCGCTTTCCTTTGCGATTCTTCAGGCCCATTGGCGCGATGATATCGATCTCGCGAATCCCGCGCATCTGCGCCGCGCGACAGAAGCGGTCGATCCCGATTGCGACGGGCTGATCGCACGGGCGATGGAGGAGGATGTCCAGGCAATCCACACGCAAAACACCGAAGAGGCGATCGCCCGCGGCATCTTTGGCTCGCCTAGCTATTTTCTGAATGGTGACATGTATTACGGCCAAGACCATCTGGAACTGATGGATCACGCCTTTGACCAGCCCTACCGCGACACGGGCTTCTACAACCCGCCGCGAGACGGATAAGACGCCCCGAAAGGGCTAGGTTCTTCAATTTTGGGTAGTGGCGGACCGAGGAGGATTCGAACCCCCGACCCCCTGATTCGTAGTCAGGTACTCTATCCAGCTGAGCTATCGGTCCACTGAGCGGGGGTTTAGTCTTAGCCCCGGGGAGTTGCAAGCCCTCGTTTCAAGGAAATGCAATTTTCTTCAAAAATCTACAGGGCGCCGTCCCCCTTGGGCAGTGTTATGTCAAAAACCGTGCCTTCCGGCCCGCTGTTGCGCAGTGCAAGGCTGCCGCCGTGGCCGCGCACCAGTTCAGAGGCGATTACCAGCCCCAAACCGGAGCCACCCTTGCGCGCCCCGCCCTGAAAGGCGGTGAAGAGATGCTCCCGCGCCTTGGGTGGCAGGCCGGGGCCGGTATCGCTGACAGTGATGCACCATGCCTCGCCCATATCCTCGGCCCGCAGATAGACCTCGCCCGGTTTGCCGGTGGCGGTGATCGCCTGCCGGGCGTTGCGCATGAGATTGGCCAGCACGCGGTACATTTGCTCAGGGTCCGCACGCACGGTGAGATTCGCGGGAATATCCGCGGCAAAGCGCACGATGCTTTCGGGATCGGCAAGGCGTTCGCCGTCTATGACCTCTTCCACCAGTTCTTCGAGCGGCATGAGCGTCAGCGTCGGCCCCGGCTCTTCGGCCTTGCCGAAGGCCAGCGTCGATTCGCATAGGTGCACCGCCCGGGTGATCGACCCCACAAGCTTGGGCGCCATGCGCTTGACGGTCGGGTCTTCGGACATTTCGATCCGGTCGGTGAACAGCTGGGCAGAGGTGAGGATGTTGCGCAGATCGTGGCTGATCTTGCTGACGGCGCTGCCCAATTGGGCCAAACGCTCTTTCTGTTTGAGCGCCTGCGTAAGGTCGGTTTGCAGCTTCTGAAGCGCCTCTTCGGCCTCGCGCAACTCGGTCACGCTGGCAGAAGGCTCAATGATCCGCCGCGCATCTTCGGGCGCCGCGGCATAGCGCTGCATATGCCCCGCCACCCGTTTGATCGGTTTCAGCAGCAAGGCCCGCATGGCAAAGAACAAAAGCACCGCCGTGATGACCGAGATCACCGCTGAAAGGATGAGGATGCGAATCCCGTAATCGAGCATGGCGACACGCATGGGCGCTGTCTCCATCGTGACCTCAATCAGCAGCCCCGCTTCGCGCACCGGCGCGCCGATCACGCGGACCACCTCATTCCCCGGGCGGAACAGCCGCAACATCGCATCGCGGATCAAGACCGTCGCCGAGGCATCGCGCAAATCATAGGTCTGCGACACCATGCGCGGCATGGGGGAGGCCAGCACCAATTGCCGCGCCTCATCCCGGCGCAGCACCACGTTGAACACCTCGGCGTTGCGCAGCAGTTCCTCTTCCAACTCCGGGTCGAGCATATCGTCGGCCAAAAGCGCCAGCGAGGCGATCTGCGCCCGCTCCAACCGCGTCAGCATATATTCCTCGCGGAACCGCGCGATGGAGGGGACAAAGATCAGCACTTCGGCCAGCATCACAAAGATGGTGGTGAGGATCAGCAGGCGGCCAGAAAGCGAGTGGATCATGGGCGATCTCAGGGCAAGAGGCGCTGCACGGCGCGCACCACCGTTTTGACCAGAGCGCTTTCGAACAGGCGCGGGCTGAAATAGGCCCCCGCCGCGCGTTTGTTAATCTCCGAGATCGTGGGGTAAGGGGCAACCATAGCAGCAATCTGGCTCATCTTCATCTTATTGACCAGCGCAAGCGACCACAGGGTGATCAATTCGCCCGCCTGATGGCCGACGATGCTGGCCCCCACCGGGCGGCCCTTGACCACCATGACTTTGATGAACCCTTTGGTCTGACGCTCGGCAATCGCGCGGTCGTTGTGGTTATAGTGGAACCGCACGACCTCCAGCTTGTCGCCATGCTCTTCGTGCGCCTGCGCTTCGGTCAGCCCCACCTGCGCCAGTTCCGGCGCGGCATAGGTGACCCATGGGATATGGTGCAGCTTCGTCTTGCTCGGCAAGCCAAAAAGGATTGAGCGGATCACCACCCCGGCATGATAGCCCGCCACATGGGTAAATTGCAGCCCGCCTGCCACATCGCCGATGGCATAGACCCGGCGGTTGCTGCTGCGCAGGCTGTCGTCGACCTTGATGCCTGCCTTGGTGGTCTCCACCCCGGCCTTATCCAGATCGAGCCGGTCGATGTTGCTCTTGCGCCCCACGGCCATCAGCAGATGCGAGCCCTTGATCACGCGGCCATCCTTGGTCTCGACCGTGATCGCCCCCGCCGCACCGCTGACCTTGGCCGCATCGCTGCCTTCCTCGAAAACCACGCCTTCGTCCCGCATGGTCTGCAACACCACCTCGGACAATTCGGGGTCATCCTTGCCAAGCGCGCGGCTGCCTTCGATCACGGTGACCTTGCAGCCCATCCGCACATGCGCCTGCGCCATCTCGATGCCGATGGGGCCGCCACCG
Organism: Sulfitobacter sp. 15WGC; assembly: GCF_005068605.1. Taxonomy (NCBI): domain Bacteria; kingdom Pseudomonadati; phylum Pseudomonadota; class Alphaproteobacteria; order Rhodobacterales; family Roseobacteraceae; genus Sulfitobacter; species Sulfitobacter sp. 15WGC. The sequence goes on from NZ_SZNL01000009.1 coordinate 129,891, forward strand.
ATGATGATCAGATGCTCGGGCTTCTCGCGCAGATCAAAGAGGGTCTCATTCGTCTCATAGGGCACATCCGCCAGCCCCGGAATCGGCGGCACCAGCGGAGAGGAGCCGGTGGCCACGACGATGCGCCGCGCGGTGATGATGGTATCGCCCGCCTGCACCTCTTTATCGGAAATGAAACGTCCGTATTCGCGGATCACCCGCACGCCCAAGCCCTCGAACCGCTCAACCGAGTCGACCGGCGCGATTTGCGAGATGACATCCGCCACGTGATCCTTGGCAGCGGCGTAATCCACCGCCCCGGCGGCAGCCTCCACCCCGTATTGCGCGCTGTGTTGCTGGGTATAGGCGGTCTTGCCGGTCTTGATCAGCGCCTTGGAGGGCACGCAGCCATAGTTCAGGCAATCGCCGCCCATCTTATGCCCTTCCAGAAGGGTCACATCCGCGCCCATCTGCACGGCCCCCGCCGCCACCGACAACCCGCCAGAGCCTGCGCCGATGATCAGAACGTCGGTCTTGATACGGTTGGTCATTTCAGCAGATCCTTCTTACCGGTAAATGTCTTGATCGCCACGGGCAGCAGCGACAGCACGCAAAGGCCCAGAATGGGCAATAGAATATGCGGCTCGAAAATAATCCCAAGGTCGGGCGACTCACCCCGGGCGAAAACCGCACCTAGCCCTGCGCCCACCGAGGTAAAGACCAAGGCCCCCGGCATGATCCCGAAAAACGTCGAGATCACGAAGCGAAACAGCGGCACGCCAAGGAAGGCCGGCAGCAGATTCGCGACAAAGAAGGGCACCACCGGCACCAGCCGGATAAAGAAGAGCATCGACCATTGGTTGTCGTCGATCCCCGCCTTGATCTTGCGCACCATACCTTCGGAGGCGTCCATCCGGTCTTTCAACCGTGCGCCAAGGCCCCATTGCGCGGCCAGAAAGATCACCACCGCGCCCAAGGTCGCAGCACTGACGTTATAAAGCACGCCCGGAAACAGCCCGAAGAGGAAGCCGCCCGTCAAAGTGGCCACCGTGGCCCCCGGCAGGGAGAAAGCCACGATCACCACATAGGCGGCGACAAAGACCAGCGCGGTCAGCAGGTAGTTGCTGTCGCGAAAGGCGATCAGCGCCTCGCGATTGTCACGCAGCGCGTCGAAACTCAGGTAATCGCGCAGGGTAAAGGCCCCGATGGCAGCGACGACCGCGATCAGCGCAAGGGGCAGATAGCGCATCAGCGCGGGTTTACTTTGGTCATTGCGGCTCATTTTCACACTTCCTTGGGCCTGCATCAGACCAATTTCGCTTTCCTCAATGATGGCGTGAAGCGGGGCGCGGGAACAGGCTCCTCACGCGCGCTTGATGGGACTTGTGCGGGAAAGGGCGATTTTGCAAAGTTACGGGGTGAACTGAAACAATTCCGGCCCCGCAAACCGGCATTTTGTTGCAAAGCGCGGTTTTTCCCTGTCAGGGGGTTTGACTTGCGCGCCCCGCCGCATTAGAGGACGGGCTTGAATTGACGCTGGCCGCGGTGGAACCTTCAAGTGATTCCGTGCCCAGCCAGCTTTAGATGGAGACGGAGCGATGAAACGCACCTTTCAACCCTCGAACCTCGTGCGCAAGCGGCGCCATGGTTTCCGCGCGCGCATGGCCACCAAAGCCGGCCGTAAGATCATCAACGCACGCCGCGCACAGGGCCGGAAATCGCTGAGCGCATAAGCGCCCTCGATCTTCGGAACCAGAATATGACACCGCCGGAGGCACCCTTGAATGGCACTTGCGCCACGAAGGGGAACCCTGCCCCGGCGGTTTCTCTGCGTCTGGAGACCCTGACCAAACGGGCGGATTTCCAACGTGCCAGCCGCGCCAAACGCGTGGCCACCCCCGGCTTCATTCTGCAAATGCGCCCCCGCCGGGAGGATGAGCCCAGCGCGGCGCCCATTCGCGTGGGATTCACCTGTTCCAAGAAGGTCGGCAATGCCGTGGCCCGCAACCGCGCCAAGCGCCGCCTGCGCGAGATCGCGCGGCTCACCCTGCCGCAGGCGGGGCGCGCGGGCATGGACTATGTCTTTGTCGGGCGGCGCGAGGCGACAGCCACCCTGCCCTTTGATCAATTGCTCGCCGATCTGGCCCGCGCGCTGGATATTCTGCACGGGGTCCGAAAATGACTCCCTTGGCCGCGCTTCTTGCCCTGCCCGTGCGCGGCTATCGGCTGATCTTCAGCCCATGGGTCGGGCATAACTGCCGCTATCAGCCCACCTGCAGCGCCTATGCGTTGGAAGCCTTGCAAAAACACGGCGGGCTGCGGGGCGGATGGCTGGCCGCCCGCCGGATCGCGCGCTGCCACCCTTGGGGGCAAAGCGGGATCGACAACGTTCCCGATTAGCGCCGCGCTTGCGGCAAAGGGGCAAAATGCCCTAGGTGAAGCCAAGCTGATAGTGAGAGACCGACGATGCTGGACGAAACCGACGAGATTCACCCCCTCTTTGCCGGCGCACCGCAAAGCACCGAGTTCAAGAAACTGCGCAAACGCATCGTCCGCATGACCCGCGAGGCGATCGATCAATACGGCATGGTGGAGCCGACCGCCCAAGGCGCACCCAAGCCGAAATGGCTGGTCTGCCTATCGGGCGGCAAAGACAGCTATACTCTGCTGGCGGTTCTGCATGAGCTGCAATGGCGCGGCCTGCTGCCGGTCGAGCTTTTGGCCTGCAACCTCGATCAGGGGCAGCCAAATTTCCCGGCGACCGTGCTGCCGGAATTCCTTGAAAAGATGGGCGTCCCGCATCGCATCGAATATCAAGACACCTATTCAATCGTGATGGACAAGGTCCCCGCCGGGCGCACCTTCTGCGCGCTCTGCTCCCGCCTGCGCCGGGGCAATCTCTACCGGATCGCGCGGGAGGAGGGCTGCTCTGCCGTGGTGCTGGGGCATCACCGGGATGACATCCTCGAAACCTTTTTCATGAACCTTTTCCACGGCGGACGACTGGCGACCATGCCGCCCAAATTGGTTAACGAAGAAGGCGATCTTTTCGTCTACCGCCCCCTCGCCCATGTCGCGGAAAGCGATTGCGAACGCTTCGCCACGGCGATGAACTACCCGATCATTCCCTGCGATCTTTGCGGCTCGCAGGACGGGCTTCAGCGCCAACAGGTGAAGGCGATTCTCGACGGGTGGGAGGCCAATAGCCCCGGTCGTCGGCAAGTCATGTTCCGCGCGCTGATGAACGCCCGCCCCTCGCACCTGCTGGATCCCAAGCTTTTTGACTTCGCCGGGCTCATGCGGAACGTTGAGGGTACGGAGCAAGAACAATTTTAGATAATAATCCGCAAAAAAGCGGGTTCTGTTAACCCACAGCACACCCTAAAGGCGATATCCCTCCCCCGTCAGCGCAGGCATTGCGCGTATTGGGAAGGGATATCGCGATGGCAATTCACCGGCTTTCCGGGCTCACGCAGCTGCACCAGTCGTTCGCCGCTTTGCTCAGCGGTCAGGCTGCTTTGGCCTTCCTCCCCGCGCTGACGTTGCTGGCCTTTTGGATCGGCGGCGAAATGGCCCTGATCGCCGCCTCCGCCGCGCTGCCGCTTCTTTTTCTTGCGGGGCAGCGCTTTGGCGGGAATTCTCAGGCACCCCGAGACGCGCTCGGCGGCATCCTACAGCGCAGCGCTTTTGAGGAGCTGACAGAACAAGTTTTTCAAACCGCCCAATCTCGGGGGCGTTTGTCGGCCACATGTTTCATTGCGCTCGAAGGGCTTGACCAAATCATCGAACGCCACGGTCAGACCGCCGCCGACACGGTTCTGCGGCAAAGCGGCGAACGATTGCAGGGCGCCCTGCGCGACGATGATCTCATCGGCAAGATGGGAGAGGCGCGGTTCGCCGTCTGCACGGCCCCGGTACGGCAGCTTGACCTTGAACTCTGCATTCAACTGGCCGGGCGGCTACAATCCGCCTTGGAAGAACCGTTTTTCGTCGATGGGGTTACGATCTACCTCACGGCCTCCGTCGGCTTTTGCCTTAACACCCGCACCCCGGGCAGGGATGCCGCCGCATGGCTTGCCGCCGCCGCCACCGCCCTGCGCAGCGCGCAGCGGCGCGGCCCCTCCTCCATTCGCGCCTTTTCCGACCAGATGCGCCGGGAAAGCGAAAGCCGCGCCGAACTGCGCGAAGAGGTCGCGCAGGCCTTAGACAGCGGCCAAATACAACCATGGTTTCAGCCGCAAATCTCAACCGACACAGGCCAGATCACCGGCTTTGAAGCCTTGGCGCGCTGGAACCACCCGGTACAGGGCATGATCCCCCCCTTCGGATTTCCTGCCCGCCGTCGAGGAGGCCGGCCTGTTGGAGCGTTTGGCCGAAGTCATGATGTACCACGCCTTCGCCGCCCTCAAAGCCTGGGATGGCTCCGGCACCGTAGTACCGCAGATCGGGGTGAACTTCGCCGGGGGCGAACTTGCCAACCCCCGGCTCATCGACAAAATCACTTGGGAGCTGGACCGGTTCGACCTGTCCCCCGACCGGCTCGCCATCGAAGTGCTGGAAACCGTCGTCGCCTCAACCGCCGACGATGTGATCACCCGCAATATCAATGCCCTGCGCAAGCTCGGTTGCCGCATCGATCTTGACGACTTCGGCACGGGCCATGCCTCCATCGCATCCATCCGCCGCTTCTCCGTCAGCCGGATCAAGATCGACCGCTCTTTCGTCATGAAGGCCGACCGCGACCCCGACCAGCAGCGCATGATCAGCGCCATTCTCACCATGGCCGAACGACTGGGCATTGAGACCCTTGCCGAAGGGGTGGAAACGGTGGGGGAGCATGTCTTGCTCGCCCAACTCGGGTGTGACCATGTGCAGGGATTCGGCATCGCCCGCCCCATGCCGTTTGAGCAAACACTCGATTGGATCGCCCGCCACAACGCGAAACTGCAAGACGTGCCGCGCATCATGAATGGGCGTGCCACCTAGCGGGCTCTGTGCCTAGCACCGGCCCGGAGCATTAAGCGACGGTGGTCGCGACGGCCGAAGGGTCTCAGGCAGAGGAGAACACCCCGCGCCCCGAAGTACGGCCACGCCCTCTGCCCCCTGCCCCGTTCAATGCTGGGGCCACCGCACCCCCGCAACCGCCCCCGGCGAAACTCCGCAAAACCCATGCCAGATGGACCAAAACCACCCTGCATCCCCCTTCATCCCGCCCGATTCCACTTGACCTTTGGCCCCGCACTCTGTTGAACCCCCGTGATATTCAAAGACATCAGGTGGCGGTCCCCATGGACGAACAGAACAAGAATCTCATCCTTGCCACGGCGCTCAGCTTTGCCGTCATCCTCGTGTGGTTCCTTCTGTTCCCGCCCCCTGAAGCCGACCCAGCATTGGAAGCCGGTACCGAGATCAGCCAAACTGTCGAGGGCACTTCGGTTCCCGCCTCCACCGCCGATACCGCTGCCGCGCCCGGCACGGAAGATGGCGAAGGCGCCGCCCCCGAAGGCCGCCGCGCGGCACTGGCAGCAGCGCCCCGCGTGGCAATCGCGACAGACAAGGTCAGCGGCTCCATCTCGCTCATGGGCGGTCGGATCGACGATCTGAAACTGAACGATTACCAAACCACGCTCGACGCGGATGCCGAAATCGTGACCCTGCTCTCCCCCGAAGGGTCGAGCGATGCTTACTATGCGCTGCACGGTTGGGCCGCCGGTTCGGGCCTCGCCCCCGATGCCGTGCCGGGTGTCGACACGCTTTGGACCCTGAGCGAGGGCGAAACGCTAGGCGTCGACAGCCCCGTGACCCTCACTTGGGACAATGGCGCCGGGCAGGTCTTTACCCGCACCATCTCGGTCGATGACCAATATATGTTCGACATCACCCAGAGCGTGACCAACAACGGCGAAGGCGCGGTGAACCTCGCCCCCTTCGGCATGATCGCGCAGCACGGGCTGCCCGAAGACCTGAAAAGCTTCTTCATCCTGCATGAAGGCGCCGTGGCCATGGCCAATGGTGAACTTGCCGAAGTCGATTGGGACGATATCGCCGAAGCCGATGTGAACAGCACCTGGGGCCGCCCCGCCGTGGTCACCGAAGGCGTCACCGAGGGCTGGGTCGGCTTTACCGATCACTATTGGCAGGCGGTGCTGATCCCCGACGCGGGCGAAACCTTTGAACAGGCGCTCACCTATGATCCGCGCGCGGACACCTACCGCGCCTTCACCCGCCAGCCGACCCGCTCGGTCGCGGCAGGCGAAAGCGTGAGCACCTCCAGCAAGTTTTTCGCCGGTGCCAAGGAATGGGAAACCCTTCAGGATTACCAATCCTCCGGTGTTGCCAAATTCATCGACAGCATCGACTGGGGCTGGTTCTTCTTCCTGACCAAGCCGATCTTCTGGCTGCTGCATGAGCTGAACAAGCTTATCGGCAACATGGGTGTTGCCATCATCGGCCTGACGCTGCTGATCAAGGCGGTCCTCTTCCCGCTGGCGTACAAATCCTACGTCTCCATGGCACGGATGAAAGAGCTTCAGCCCGAGATGGAAAAGCTGAAGAAAGAAGCGGGCGACGACCGTCAGAAGATGCAACAGGGCATGATGGAGCTCTATAAGAAGAACAAGGTGAACCCTGCTGCGGGCTGCCTGCCGATCCTGCTGCAAATCCCGATCTTCTTCTCGCTCTACAAGGTGATTTTCGTCACGATCGAACTGCGCCACGCGCCCTTCTTTGGCCCGTTCCAAGACCTCAGCGCGCCCGATCCGACGTCGATCATGAACCTCTGGGGCCTCTTGCCCTATGCCGCGCCCGAGCCGGGTTCGATGCTGGCGCTGATCTTCATCGGCATCCTGCCGCTGCTCTTGGGTATCTCCATGTTCCTGCAGCAAAAGCTGAACCCGGCGCCCACCGACCCGACACAGCAGATGATCTTTGCATGGATGCCATGGGTTTTCATGTTCATGCTGGGCGGTTTCGCGAGCGGCTTGGTGGTGTACTGGATCGCCAACAACACGATCACCTTCACCCAGCAATATCTGATCATGCGCAGCCAGGGGTACAAACCTGACCTCTGGGGCAACATCAAAGGCGGCTTCAAACGCACGCCCAAGAGCGCTGCCGCCAATGCGGATGCCAAGCCCAAATCGGGCAAGTCGAAAAAGTGATGCAGGTCACCGCGCTCAACCGGCATCCGCTCAAGGCCCATGGCCGCGAGACGGTTGAGCGAGTGACCCTGCGCGCCGGGCAATCCATGCCCTACGACCGGCTCTGGGCCGTGGCCCATGACGCCTCCAAAGCCGCGCCGGGAGATTGGGCGCGGTGTTTGAATTTCACCCGGGGGGCCTCTTCGCCACAGTTGCAGGCGATCAAAGCCAAGCTGGATGAGACCACTGAGATGCTCACCCTGCGCCATCCGGCGCGCGGCGAAATCACCTTTCAGCCGGATCGCGAACAGGCTGCCTTCCTCGACTGGGTGCGCCCGCTGGTGGCCGAAGGCCGCGCTGCCCCGGTGGATATCCTCCGCCTTGATGGCCGCGGCTATACCGACAGCGCGGAGCCGACGCTGTCGCTCAACAGCCTCACCTCCCATCGCGCCGTCGAAGAACTGGCAGCTGCCCCGCTGCAAACCGCCCGCTGGCGCGGCAACATCTGGTTTGACGGCGCCGCCCCTTGGGCCGAGTTCGACTGGCTGGGGCGCGACTTGAAAATCGGCGAAGCACGGCTGCATGTGTCCAAACGCATCACCCGCTGCCTTGCCACCACCGTAAACACCGACACCGGCGCGCGCGACGTGGACACGCTCGCCGCACTCGACCAATTGGGTCACCGGGATTTCGGTGTTACCCTGACCGTCACCAAGGGCGGAGAGATCGCCGTGGGCGACGAACTGGAGCTGATCTGATGCAAGTGAACTACACCATCGCCGAAGAGCCGGACGCCCCGAGCGCCGAGAAGGGCCGGATGCTTTTCGCCGGTGAGACGACATTCGTCAAAGGCGTGGTGGCGATGGATGGGCTGCCGCCCCCCGACCGGATGGAGGTCTGCTTTGCCGGGCGCTCCAACGTCGGGAAATCGACGCTGATCAACGCCCTGACCGGGATGAAAGCGCTGGCGCGGGCCTCGAACACGCCGGGCCGGACGCAAGAGATCAACTTTTTCACCGCCGGGGAAGAGCACTACCTCGTCGACCTGCCGGGCTATGGCTATGCCAATGCGCCGCTGCCAGTGGTCGAGAAGTGGCAGCGCCTGCTGAAACAATACCTCTCGGGCCGCCAGACCCTGCGCCGCGCCTTCGTGCTGATCGACGCGCGCCATGGCGTGAAGAAGGTCGATGATGAGATCATGTCCCTGCTCGACAGTTCCGCCGTCACCTTTCAGGTCGTGCTGACCAAGGCGGATAAGGTCAAGGAAGCCGAACGCGCAAAGATCCTGTCACAGGTGAAAGACGCGCTGAGCAAACACCCCGCTGCCTACCCGGAGATTGTCGTGACATCTTCGGAAAAGGGCTGGGGCATCCCTACGCTGCGTGCCATCATCGCCACGCTGGTATAGCACCTCCCACCGCTATCGGCTTCCCATGGGTCAACAGATGAGAACGCAAGACATGAACCGCGACTGGATCGCCACCGCCCAAACCCTCAGCCAAGCTCTGCCCTTTTTGCAACGCTACGCCGATGCCACCGTGGTCATCAAATTGGGCGGCCATGCGATGGGCAGCGACGACGCGATGGACGAATTTGCCCGCGATGTCGCGCTGATGCGGCAGGTGGGGGTGAACCCGGTGATCGTCCATGGCGGCGGCCCGATGATCAACGACATGCTGGCGCGGTTGAACATCAAATCCGAATTCGTGAACGGCAAACGGGTGACCGATGCCGCGACCATGGAAGTGGTCGAGATGGTGCTCTCGGGCCTCGTCAACGCGCGGATCGTGCAGGCGATCTCGGAGCAAGGCGGCCGCGCGGTTGGTGTTTCGGGCAAAGACAGCGGGTTGATCGTTTGCGACCCCGAAGACCCCGCTCTGGGCCTCGTGGGCAATCCGACACAGGTCAACCCGCGTATCCTGCGGGACTTTGCCGACAAGGGCATCATTCCCGTCATCGCGCCGCTCGGCATGGGCCGCGGGGGGGAGACCTATAACATCAACGGCGACACCGCCGCTGGCGCCATCGCGGGCGCATTGGAGGCCGACCGCTTGCTGCTGCTGACGGATGTGGCGGGCGTCAAGGACGGCAACGGCGAGGTTGTGACAGACCTGACGGCGAGCCAGATCAACGAGATGATCGCCGATGGCACCATTGCGGGCGGGATGATTCCCAAAGTGCAAACCGCGCTGGACGCGCTCGAAGGCGGTGTGCGGGCGGCGGTCATCCTCGACGGGCGCGCGCCCAATGCCTGCCTGTTGGAGCTTTTCACCGAACACGGCGCGGGCAGCATCATTCGCAAGGGTTAGGCCCAAAGCGCTTGCCCCCTGCCCCTGCTTCGCGCCTATGATGGGTCGAGCAGTGAAAGGAACGACATGCGCCGCCTGATCCTGATGCGACACGCGAAATCGGACTGGTCCCATGGGACCAGCGACCACGACCGCCCCTTGAACGCCCGCGGGCGCGGGGCGGCCCAAGCCCTCGGCAATTGGCTGCGCGCAGAGGCGCTGCTGCCTGATGCGGTGCTCTGCTCAACGGCGGCCCGCACCCGCGAAACCTGCGCCCGCTTGGCGCTGCCTGAGGGTTGTCGGGTGGAGTACCTGCGCGAACTCTACCTCGCCGAGCCTGATCAGATCATCACCAGCCTGCGCCAGCGCGGCACGGGCAACACCCTGCTTCTGGTGGCGCATAACCCCGGCATCGCTGCTGCCGCCGCAGGGCTGTTGCAGCAGCCGCCCGAACAGGAAGCCTTTGATCGCTACCCCTCGGGCGCGACGACGGTGTTGGATTTCGCGGTTGAAAGCTGGGCCGAGGTGGCCCCCGGCAGCGGCCTGCTGCACGCCTTCACCGTCCCCAAACAACTGGTTTAAAACGCAAGCGCCCCGACCGAATGGCCGGGGCGTAGGTTTTACCTTGGTCCGATTTGCCCGGTTCAGTGCCCGAGAATCTGGCTCAGGAACAGCTGCGTGCGCGGGCTTTGCGGGTTGTTGAAGAAAGCCTCCGGCTCGTTCTGCTCAACAATCT
>NZ_SZNL01000009.1:140130-170524 GCF_005068605.1 Sulfitobacter sp. 15WGC
GGGGGCGTAGGTTTTACCTTGGTCCGATTTGCCCGGTTCAGTGCCCGAGAATCTGGCTCAGGAACAGCTGCGTGCGCGGGCTTTGCGGGTTGTTGAAGAAAGCCTCCGGCTCGTTCTGCTCAACAATCTGGCCTTCGTCCATGAAGATCACGCGGTTCGCCACCTGACGGGCAAATCCCATCTCGTGGGTCACGCAAAGCATGGTCATGCCCTCTTCGGCAAGCTCGATCATCGTGTCGAGCACCTCTTTGATCATCTCGGGGTCGAGCGCCGATGTCGGCTCATCGAACAGCATGACCCGCGGGCGCATGCAGAGCGAACGGGCAATCGCCACACGCTGCTGCTGACCGCCCGAAAGCTGGCCGGGATACTTATTGGCCTGATCGGGGATCTTCACCTTTTCAAGGAAATGCATCGCCGTTTCCTCGGCTTCCTTCTTGGGTGTCTTGCGGACCCAGATCGGCGCCAGCGTGCAGTTCTCAAGGATCGTCAGATGCGGGAAGAGGTTGAAGTGCTGGAAGCACATGCCGACCTCGGAGCGGATCTTGTCGATGTTCTTGAGGTCCGAGGACAGAAGCGTGCCATCGACCTCGATGGTGCCCTTCTGATGCTCTTCCAGTGCGTTGATGCAGCGGATCAGCGTCGACTTGCCCGAACCCGAAGGCCCGCAGATCACGATCCGCTCGCCCCGGTGCACGGTCAGATTGATGTCGCGCAGCACGTGGAATGCCCCGTACCACTTGTTCATGTTGTCGATGCGGATCGCGACTTCGTCGGATACTTTCATTTGTGCGGTCTCAGCCATGCGAGAACCCTCCCTTAACGATGGTCAGTCGCAAGACGGCGTTCCAGCCACTGCGAGTATTGAGAAATGCCGTAGCAGACGATGAAGAACAGCACAGAAGCAAAGAGAAAAAGCTCCCAGTAAACACCGTTCCAGTCGGTCGAGGCGAGGATCGGACCGCGGATCATGCCGATGATGTCAAACAGCGAGATCACCGAGACCAGCGTGGTGTCCTTGAACAGGCCCACCGCGATGTTCACGATGCCCGGGATCGAGATTTTCAGCGCCTGCGGCAGGATGATCAGCCGCATCGCCTGCGGATAGTCGAGGCCAAGGCTGTCGGCGGCCTCGTACTGGCCCTTCGGCAGCGCGGCGAGGCCACCCCGGATCACCTCGGCGATATAAGCCGAGGAGAACATGGTGATCATGATCACCACGCGGATGAAGAGGTCCACCCCCGAGCCCGGCGGGAAGAAATAGGCCAGCATCACGTTCGCCACGAAGAGGAGCGTGATCAGCGGCACGCCGCGAACGAACTCGATGAAGACCACGCAGATGCCCTTGACGATCGGCAGGTGGGACTGACGGCCAAGCGCCAGCGCGATGCCGATGGGCAGCGATAGCGACACGCAGGTGATGCCCAGCATCATGTTGAGCATGAAGCCACCAAGGTCACGGCTGGGGATCGCTTGCAGCAGGGGCGATGCGGGACGCAGCGCCTCGCTAATAAAGCCGCCGATATACCAGACGATCACCGCAGCGACGACGCCGCCCGCCAGCGCCATGGCAAAGCTCTTCTGCACCAGACGGCTATAGACGACATAGCCCGCCACGATGCCCAAGAGCGCGAAGATCGGCCCCCAGATCGGCCCGCCCCAGATCAGCCAGAAGGCAAGGAACGGGTAAACGCCGGTGAAAAGCAGCAGCTTGCGCGGCAGGTCGATGAAGAGCACGGGGGCCGCGGCAAGGAACAGCAGCACCAACGCGAGGGTGGGACGCCAGTATTGGTCGCTGGGATATTTGAAGCCAAAGAGCAGTTGATGCCAACGCTCACTCAGCACCGAGAAACAGGCCCCGGTCGCGCCGTCCAAAATCTCGCGGCATTCCGACAGGCTGCTTGCCGACCAGACGCCGTTCAACAGCCAGGGCAGAGAGCCGGAGACCAGAAGATAGAGGAAATAGAGCGCCACAATCGTCAGGATCGCATTCGCCCATGTGGGGAAAAGGTTGTCCTTCACCCATTTCAACGGGCCGCCGACCTTATCCGGCGGGGCCGCCGGCGGCAGCGAGGTTTCACGCACGAAGGCGATGGATTCAGCATGTGTGTCTGACATGGCTTAACGCTCCTTCAGCTTCGTTGCGTTGTTGTAGACGTTCATCACCATGGAGATGCCCAGCGAGATGACGAGGTAGAAGAGCATCAGAAGAACGACGCATTCAATCGCCCGCCCGGTCTGGTTCAGGGTGATCCCGCCCAGCGTCGCGGTGATGTCGGCATAGCCCACGAGGATCGCCAGCGAGGAGTTCTTGGTGATGTTGAGGTAGTTCGAGATGAGCGGCGGGATGATGACACGCAGCGCCTGCGGCAGCACCACAAGGTTCATGATCCGGCCCGACCGCAGACCCAAGGCGGCAGCGGCTTCGGACTGGCCCTTGCTAACCGCTTGAATGCCGGCGCGGACGTTCTCGGCGATGAAGGCACCCGTGTAGATCGACAGGGCGAACCACAGCGCGATCAGCGGCGCGCCGATCTGGATGCCGCCGCGGAAGTTGAAGCCCTTCAGCGCGGGGTAGTCGAGCCCGATCGGCATGCCCATGATGAAGAACATGATGATCGTCGGCAGCAACAGGATCGCGACCGAAGGCCAGAGCATCGGCAGCAGGCGACCGGTGTCATAAAGCAGCTTGGTCGCATAGCGGCGGTAGGCAAAGACGCCGATCACCGAGGCGACAAAGGTCGCCACCACGATCATCGACCCCGGCCCCCAGACCGGCCCGGGAATATAGACGCCCCGGTTGGTGAAGGCGAAAGAGCCCAGCATCATGGTCGAGGCCGGATCGTCACCGCGGAAGGCCGAAGGCGCGGGCATGGCGGCGGTCATGATGGTGTAGATGATCAGGATCCAGATCAGCACCGGGATATTGCGGAAAATCTCGACGTAGCCGGCCATCAGCTTGCGTACGAGCCAGTTGTTCGACAGGCGCAGAACCCCGGCGATGACGCCAAAGATCGTGGCCGTGACACAGGCAAGGAAGGACACCAGCAGCGTGTTGATGATCCCGACCCAAGCCGCCTGAAGGTTCGACGATTGGCTGGTATAGGGGATCAGCGTCTGGTTGATGTCATAGCCCGCCGGATTGCCAAGGAACTGGAAAGAGATGTTCAAACCGGCGGCGCGGAGGTTCGCGGCAAGGTTCGATCCCAGATACCAGATCGCCGTGACCAGCAGCGCCAGCGCGATCACCTGAAAGGTGATCGACCGATAGCGGGTGTCGCTCAACAGCATAGATGGCCGGAACGACGCCTTGGGAGGGTCGGAGAATGTCGTCATGTATGTATCCCTGTGTTCCGGCTTGTTTTTTATCGGTGCATTTGGCGCACCTTGGCCGAATCATTTTTGGTCGTAGATCGATTTATCTCGATCGTGGGTTTTTATTGTCTCGTTGGGGTTTCGTCAGTCGTTTTTTGACCGTTCTTCTTGTCAGTAGGGAGCTTTTGTTGGCCAGAGGCAGGCAGCCCCACCGGCCAGAGGCGCAAGGGGCGCAGGAATTCCCGCGCCCCTCGCTTCGCTATTTAGCGGAAGGGCGGTGCGTAGAGCAGGCCACCGTCTGTCCACTGGGCGTTCAGCCCGCGTGCCAGACCGATCGGGGTCTCTTCGCCGATGTTCTTGGCAAAGATCTCACCGTAGTTGCCTTCGGCCATGATGGCGCGCTTGGCCCAGTCGGCGTCGAGGCCGATCATCTCACCCAGCGTGCCTTCGGTGCCCAAGAGGCGGGCGACTTCGGGGTTGTTGGTGTTGCCGGTCATCTCTTCGATGTTGGCCGAGGTGATGCCCAGTTCTTCGGCAGCGATCAGCGCGTTCAGCACCCAGCGGGTGATGTCGCCCCAGTCGTTGTCGCCGTGACGGACCAGCGGGCCCAGCGGCTCTTTCGAGATGATCTCGGGCAGCAGCACGTGCTCATCGGGGTTTTCGAAGGTCGCGCGTGTCGCGGCAAGGCCGGAGGCGTCGGTGGTGTAGGTGTCGCAGGCACCGGCAAGGTACTGCTGCTGGCCTTCGGCGTTGGTTTCAACGGGCACCGGCTCGTAGCTGATGTTGTTCTTGCGGAAGAAGTCCGCGAGGTTCAGCTCGGTTGTGGTGCCGGTCTGGATGCAGACGGTCGCGCCGTCGAGATCCTTGGCCGAGGAAACGCCAAGCGCTTTCGGTACCATGAAGCCCTGACCATCGTAGTAGTTCACGCCGACGAAGTCGAACTTCAGGTCGGTGTCGCGGCTGAAGGTCCATGTGGTGTTACGTGCGAGGAAATCGATCTCGCCCGAAGCCAGCGCGGTGAAGCGGGTCTTGCCGGTTGTCGGCACGAATTCCACGGCGTTCTTGTCGCCCAGAACGGCGGCGGCAACGGCACGGCACACGGCCACGTCGAAACCTTCCCATTCGCCGTTGGCGTTCGGCGCGGCAAAGCCAGCAAGGCCGGTGGTCACGCCACAGTTCAGCTTGCCACGGGCTTTGACGTCATCAAGCGTGGCGGCACCAGCAGCGCCGGCCGCAAGGCCAGCAACGGTCAGCGCGCCAAAAATTACGGTTTTTTTCATTTTTACCTCTTCCTGATAGTCCGCCACGTTCACTGGCGGTTAATCCGACGCCAGATGACGCCGAAAGCGATCTTGTGCAGGGTTTCCCCTGCTCAATGAAAAGCAGTGTGGGCGGATTCAGGTTTGAAGGTCAAGGGCGCGATGGGCAAAATCAGGGCGGGTTTTCACATCGAGTCGCAAAGCTTTTATCAAGTTAAGCAGCTTTGCAAAGCACTATTATTGCACATGCATGTAAAAACGCCTGCCGCTTGATTTCGGCCTCTTGCTCGGCCACGTCATCGCGGCCCCACTGCTCCGCCTGCCATGTCTCATCGAGCCGCGACAGGGCCCAAATCTCCACGGGGTCAAAGGCCTGTTCGAGCGCGGCAAAGCCAAGGATCAGCGAGCCGGTGAGGCTCACAAGGTCATGAAAAGCCGCCAGTTCAAAGGGATCGAGCGCCGCCGTCCGCCGGTGCAACTCGGCCAGGGCTTCGGGCGCTTGCGGCTCATGCATGATGCCCTCCCGCGTCTCCAACCGCACGCCAAGGGTTTGCGCGGCCCAGTCCAGCATCGGATCCCACTCAGCCGCTTGCCGGGCGACCAGACCTTCGGGGCTGTCGGCGCGGTAGCACAGAAGATCGCTGTCGCCATAGGCCGCGAGCATCTCGACGACCTCGGCCTTTTGCACCGCGACCTTGTCGATCGCGGCATTGGCGGTCTTGGTCACCGGCATGGTGCGCGGGTCGATCTGTTTCTCCTGCGCCTGCCATTCGGCGGCCACGGCCTCGGCCATGGCACGGGTCGGCAGGGTCAGCGGGCGCTTGGCCGGGGTTTTCACCCGGCGGCCGTCCAATTCGACGGTGAAACCGTCGTCGACCGCGACCACGGCGGCGTCTTTCCAAAAGCGTTTGGCTTTCCAGTCACTCATGCGGGAATGCTCCAGATTTGTTCCAGCAGGGCGGGCAGCGCCGCGAAATCCTCGACCAGATGCGCGGCGGCGGCCAGCCGTTCCGGGCCGTGATAGCCCCATTTGACGCCGATCCCGGTCACCCCGGCAGCGGCGGCCATGTCCATGTCGAAAGAGGTATCGCCGATCATCACCGTGGCCTCAGGCCCTACCCCGGCATCGGCCATCGCCTGATGGATCATCGACGGATGCGGCTTGGAGGGATGAAAATCCGCCACCTGCTGCGTGATGAAAAGCCCCTCCAGCCCGTGACCGGCGATCAGCTTGTCCAGCCCGCGTTTCGACTTGCCCGTGGCGACGCCCAACAGCACCTCCGGCTCTGCGTGAAGACGCCGCAACGTCTCAACCGCGCCGGGGTAAAGCGGCGAGGATTGCGCCACGCCTGCCTCAGCCCGCAGTGTCATATAGGCAGCCTTATAGGCTTCAACCATCGCAAGGTGATCCCCCGCCGGGCGCGTGGGGGCCAGCACCGTCATCGCCACATCCAGCGATAGGCCGACGATTGACAGGATCTCGGCCCGCGTTGGCGCGGGCGCCTCCACAGCCGCAAAGGCCGCCGTCATCGCCGCGACGATATCGCCTTGGCTGTCGACCAGCGTGCCGTCGACGTCAAAGATCACCAAACGAAGCGGTTTGCTCATTGCAGCGACTCGAAAGGGTCTTCTTCGGCGAGATCTTCGGTCCAACCGAAGGTGTCCCAGCTATGCGCCATATGGTCGGGCAGTTCAGCGGTGATGGTGACCACCTTGCGCGTGTGCGGATGCTCGAAACGCATCATCCGCGCGTGCAGGTGGAGCTTCTTCGAGATGATCCCGCCCAATTGCGCGCCCCAGCCATCGCCGAGGTTCTCCTGCCCCGAGCCGCCGTATTTGCCGTCGCCGACGATCGGATGCCCGATCTCAGCCATATGCGCCCGCAGCTGGTGGGTGCGGCCCGTGACCGGCTCCATCGCCACCCAGGACGCGCGCGAGCCGACGCGGAACAGCGTGGCATAAAGCGTATGCGCGCGTTTCGCGCCCGGCGTGTCGTCCATGTCGCGCGGGTGCACGGCGATCATCTTCTCGCCCTCGCCCTTGCGGCCATGGCCGCCGGCCTTCACCAGACCGTATTTGATCTCGCCCAAGTACGGTGTCGGCACGCCCGCGACGATGGCCCAATAAATCTTGCGGGTTTCGCGGTGCCGCATCGCCGCCGTCAGCGCCTTGGCCGCCGCGCGGGTGCGCGCCAAGAGCAAGACGCCCGAGGTATCGCGGTCGAGCCGGTGCACCAGCCGCGGCTTTTCCTCGGCATCGAAGATCAGCGCCTCGGACAGCGCATCGACATGGCGGTCGGCCTGACCGGAGCCGCCCTGCACCGCCAGACCGGCGGGCTTGTTCAGCGCGATGACGTGGTCGTCGCGGTAGATCACGCAGTTGCGGATCATCTTGGCATCCGCCTCGGTGATGCGTGTCCGCTTGGGCGGCGGGGGCGGCGCGGCATCGGGCAGCGGCGGCACGCGCACCTGCTGGCCCGCCTCGAGCCGCGTGTTGGCCTTGACCCGGCCCCCATCGACACGGATCTCGCCCTTGCGGCACATCTTCTCGATGAGGCCCTGATTGATCTGCGGAAACATCCGCTTGAACCAGCGGTCGAGCCGCTGGTCGCCATCACCCTCGGCGACGGTCAATGTCTGTACGCGGCTCATGCCAATACCTCTCGGGCCAACCAGAGGCCCAGCAAACAGGCGGCCAGCGACAAGATCACCGAGGCCCCCACATATGAAAATGCGACAGCGGCGCGGCCTGCCTCGAGCAGGCGCAACGTGTCGAGCGAAAACGCCGAGAAGGTCGTGAAGCCACCCAGAAGCCCGGTCATCAGGAAGGGCAGCAGCAGCGCCTTTTCGGCGAGCGTGACCCAGACCACCCCGATGGCGAGCGAGCCCGCGACATTCACCGCAAGCGTGCCGAGCGGAAAGCCCACGGCCAGACCGACAAGGTAGCGCAGACAGGCCCCCAGAGCGCCGCCGAGCGCCACCATGATCAGTGTTTTCATCATCGACACCCCATCGCGCCTGCGCGGCCCGGAGTCAAGTTTTCCGCTTGGCACGCAGCCCAGCGAAGTAATCCTGCCGTTTTTTCAACTCCCGCTCGAAACCGCGCTCCACCGGCTCGTAGAGGCTGGGCCGCTCCATCGTGTCGGGGAAATAGTTCTGGCCTGAGAACCCATCTTCGGCGTCATGGTCATAGGCATAGCCCGAGCCGTAGCCCTGTTCCTTCATCAGCTTGGTGGGCGCGTTCAGGATATGTTTCGGCGGCGGCTCCGACCCGGTGCTGCGCGCCAGACGCCGGGCGCCCTTGTAGGCCTTGTAGACGGCGTTGGATTTCGGCGCGAGGCAGATGTAGGTCAGCGCCTGCGCGATGGCGAGCTCCCCCTCGGGGCTGCCGAGGCGTTCGTAGGTCTCCCATGCCTGCAGGCAGAAGGCCTGCGCCTGCGGATCGGCAAGGCCCACGTCCTCCACCGCCATCCGGGTGATGCGCCGCATCAGGTAGCGCGGGTCCTCGCCGCCCTCCAGCATCCGCCCCAACCAGTAGAGCGCCGCGTCCGGGTCCGAGCCGCGCATCGATTTATGCAGGGCCGAGATGAGGTTGTAATGCGAATCCCCCGACTTGTCGTATTGCGCCGCGCGGCGCATGAGGCGCTTCGACAGGCCCGCCTTGTCGAGCGGGGCATCGTCCTTCCACGCGGT
The DNA here is from genome assembly GCF_005068605.1 of Sulfitobacter sp. 15WGC. NCBI lineage: Bacteria > Pseudomonadati > Pseudomonadota > Alphaproteobacteria > Rhodobacterales > Roseobacteraceae > Sulfitobacter > Sulfitobacter sp. 15WGC. The sequence continues at coordinate 148,397 of NZ_SZNL01000009.1, forward strand.
CACCTGCTCGATCAGATTGAGCAGCGCCCGCCCGTCGCCATCGGCCATCTCCAAGAGCGCCTCGCGCGCCTCGGGTTGAAGCGGCAGGGGCTTGCCCAGCTCGCGTTCGGCCCGCTGCGCCAGACGCTCCAAGTCGTCATGCGGCAGGCGTTCGAGCACCAGCACCTGCGCGCGGCTCAGCACGGCGGCGTTGAGCTCGAAACTCGGGTTTTCCGTGGTGGCGCCGACCAGAAGGATGGTGCCATCCTCCATATGTGGCAGGAAACCGTCTTGCTGCGCCTTGTTGAAACGGTGGATCTCGTCAACGAAGAGGAGCGTCCCCTGCCCCTGACGGCGGCGCATCTTGGCCGCGTCAAAAACCTTGCGCAGTTCCGGCACGCCCGAGAAAATCGCGCTGATCTGCACGAAATGCAGATCGGTTTCATCCGCCAGAAGCCGCGCGATCGTGGTTTTGCCGACGCCCGGCGGCCCCCAGAAGATCAGCGAGGACAGCGCCCCGGCGGCCAGCATCACCGAAAGCGGCGCATCGGGGCCGAGCACTTTTTCCTGCCCGATCACCTCGGCCAGCGATTTCGGCCGCAGCCGGTCGGCCAAGGGGCGGTGACCGCCCTCTTCCGCCTCTTCCGTCTCTCCGAACAGATCCGCCACGCTACCCCCTGAACCGCAGCGCCATGCGCCGGTCACCGCGTTGTATCACCATCTGGATGCGGCGCACCTGCCCCGAGAGCAGGGCCACGAGGGCGGCGGTATCCTCCACCGCCACGCCGTTGACCGAGAGGATCACGTCGCCATCGCTGAGCCCCACGCGCGGGCCGAAGCGCCCGGCGTCGAGCACCACCACGCCCGCGCTTTCCAAGGGCAAATTCATCTCGTCAATGACCGCCGGATTGATCTGTGCCGCTTTGAGCCCCGGCAGCAGGCTGCGCGCGCCCAAGGTGACCTCGGCCCGGTCCGGCACGTCGGGCGCGGCGATCAGGGCCACGGTCACCTCCTGCAACCGCCCCTCGCGCATGACGCCCACGCGCGCGGAATGGCCCAGACCTGCCACCGACATGCGGTAGATCATCTCGGCGGGTGTGTTCACCGGCTGGTCGTCGACGCTGACGATCACGTCGCCAACCTCCAGCCCCGCGCCGTTGAAGGGGCTGGCGGGATGCAGCCCGGAAACGATGATGCCGCCCGGACGGTCCAGCCCCAAGGGCCCCGCCATGTCGGCATCGACCGGCTGGCCCGAAAGCCCCGCCCAGGGGCGTTGGAAAGCGGTCTCCCCGGCGCGAGCCTGTGCGACGAAGGCGGCGACCAGATCGGCGGGAATGGCAAAACCGATGCCGTTGCTGCCGCCCGAGCGCGTGAGGATCGAGGTATTCACCCCGATGAGCCGTCCGCCCATATCGATCAGCGCCCCGCCGGAATTGCCGGGATTGATCGGCGCGTCGGTCTGGATGAAATAGCCCTGCCCGCCCCCGCCCGCGGCGCCGGAGCGCGCCAGCCCCGAGACGATCCCGCTCGACACGGTCTGCCCCACACCGAAGGGGTTGCCGATGGCCAGCGTCAGCTCCCCCACTTCCACCGCGTCGCTGTCGCGCAGTTCGAGGAAGGGCAGATCCTCGGCCCCGGCGAGCTTGAGGATCGCCAGATCGCTCTCGGCATCGCCCAGAAGCACGCGGGCGCTGTACTCGCGCCGGTCGTTCAGCACGACGCGGATGTCGGTGGCGGTCCCGACGACGTGGTAATTCGACACGACAATCCCGTCAGCCGAGAGGATCACGCCGGAGCCGAGCGAATTCTGCACCCGGGGTCGCTCGGAAAAGGGATCGCGAAAGAAACGTTCGAAGAAGGGATCGGCCTGCAACGGCGTGCGCCGGGCCTCGGTGATGGTGCGGGCATAGATGTTGACCACCGCTGGGGCGGCCTGTTTGACCAGCGGCACGAAGCTCAGTTGCATCTGTGCTGCGGAGCTCGGCACCTGCTGCGCCATCAGGGGCGTGGCCAGTAGCATGAGGATCAGGGCAAGGGTTCTCATGCCCCAGATATGCGCAGGGACTGGAGCCGGTGCAACTGCGTTTTCCGCGACCCTCCCCGGCAAAAGAAAAGCCCCGCCAAGGGCGGGGCTTTCCGAATAACGATGGCGGGGATCTTATTCCGCCGCTTCTTCCTCGGCCAGACGCGCCTTGTCGGCGGCACCCTTGGCGTCGCGGTCGCGGTCGACGAATTCGATGATCGCCATCGGCGCCATGTCACCATAGCGGAAGCCGGCCTTCAGGACGCGGACGTAGCCGCCCTGACGGTCCTTGTAGCGCGGGCCCAGCACGTCGAACAGCTTGGCGACATACTGATCTTCTTTCAGCTTCGACGCGGCCTGACGGCGGGCGTGCAGGTCGCCGCGCTTGGCGAGGGTGATCATCTTTTCGATGATCGGCTTCAGTTCCTTGGCTTTCGGCAAGGTGGTCTTGATCTGCTCATGCTCGATGAGCGAGCCTGCCATGTTCGAGAACAGCGCCTTGCGGTGTTCATGTGTACGGTTCAGGCGGCGGTATCCACGTGCGTGACGCATTGTCTTACTCCAATCGTGATGCCCTCTACGGGCGGTTTTGCTTTGTCTGGCCCGCGATGCGTGTCACGAGCTCTCCTTGGGGCATGCGCCCGGTCGTAACGGCACCCGATTTCTTTGAAAGAAATCGGCCCCGGAAACTTTGAAAGTTTCCGGGCACCGTATCTTAGAACGAATCCTCGAACTTCTTGGCGAGGTCTTCGATGTTCTCTGGCGGCCAGTCTTCGACGTCCATACCGAGGTGCAGGCCCATGCCCGACAGCACTTCCTTGATCTCGTTCAGCGACTTGCGGCCGAAGTTCGGGGTGCGCAGCATCTCGGCTTCGGTCTTCTGGATCAGGTCGCCGATGTAGACGATGTTGTCGTTCTTCAGGCAGTTTGCCGAACGGACCGAGAGTTCGAGCTCGTCGACCTTCTTCAGCAGCAGCGGGTTGAACTCCAGACCGTCGTCGTCGTCCTGACGCGATGCGCTTTCCGGCTCGTCGAAGTTGACGAAGATGCCAAGCTGGTCCTGCAGGATGCGCGCGGCGAAGGCCACGGCGTCGTCCGGCGTGATGGAGCCGTCGGTCTCGACCTTCATGGTCAGCTTGTCATAGTCCAGCACCTGGCCCTCGCGGGTCGGCTGCACGTCGTAGGAGACCTTCTTGACCGGCGAATAGATCGCGTCGATCGGAATGAGACCGATGGGCGCATCTTCCGGCTTGTTCTTGTCGGCAGAGACATAGCCCTTGCCGGTGTTGACGGTCAGCTCCATGTAGACATCCGCACCATCGTCGAGGTGGCAGATCACATGCTCGCGGTTCAGAATCTCGATACCGGCGGATTCGGAGATGTCACCGGCGGTGACGACGCCCGGACCCTTGGCGGAGATCGACAGGCGCTTGGGGCCTTCGACTTCCATGCGCAGGCTGACGCCCTTGAGGTTCAGGATGATGTCGGTCACGTCTTCGCGCACACCGGCGACGGAGGAAAACTCGTGCAGCACGTTGTCGATCTGCACGGAGGTGATCGCCGCGCCCTGCAGCGAGGACATCAGCACGCGGCGCAGCGCGTTGCCGAGGGTCAGACCGAAGCCCCGCTCCAGCGGTTCGGCCATGACGGTCGCCTGACGTGCGGGGTCGTTGCCCGGCTTGACGTCAAGCTGTTGCGGCTTGATCAATTCAGCCCAATTCTTGTGGATCATGCGTCCCTCCATCCTTGTTTGTGCCTCATGTCCAAATGACACAAACGCTCGAGGTTTCTGAAAAGCGGTATGGGGCCGCACGCAAGGCGCGACCCCATGTAAAACAATCCCGGCTTAAACGCGGCGGCGCTTCGGCGGGCGGCAGCCGTTGTGGGCCATCGGGGTCACATCACGGATTGAGGTGATGTTGAAGCCGGCGGCAGCCAGGGCGCGCAGGGCGCTCTCGCGGCCCGAACCGGGGCCCTGCACTTCGACTTCCAGCGTCTTGACGCCGTGATCCTGTGCCTTGCGGCCGGCATCTTCGGCGGCCATCTGGGCGGCGTAGGGTGTCGACTTGCGCGACCCTTTGAAGCCCATGGTGCCAGCAGACGACCAGGAGATCGCGTTGCCCTGCACGTCCGAGATCAGGATCTTGGTGTTGTTGAAGCTCGAGTTCACATGCGCCACGCCTGCGGCGATGTTCTTGGAGACCTTACGCTTGGTGCGTGTCTTATCGCGTGCCATTGATCGGACCCTCCCTTATTTTTTCTTGCCAGCAATGGCCTTCGCGGGGCCTTTGCGTGTGCGTGCGTTGGTATGGGTGCGCTGGCCGCGAACCGGCAGGTTGCGACGGTGGCGCAGGCCACGGTAGCAGCCGAGGTCCATCAGGCGCTTGATGTTCATCTGCGTGTCACGACGCAGGTCGCCTTCGACGGTGTAATTGGCGTCGATGTGCTCACGCACGGCCAGAACTTCGGCGTCAGACAGTTCGTTGACCCGGCGGGTCTCGTCGATGCCGACAGCTTCGCAGATGGCCTTGGCGGAGGAGCTGCCAATACCGGTGATATAGGTGAGGGCGATGGGAACCCGCTTTGCAGTCGGGATGTTTACGCCGGCAATACGTGCCACGTTAGCTATTCCTTTTCGTTGCGGGTCCGTGATTCCAGACCCTTTTTTCACAACACAAGCCCGAGGCGGTAAGACCATCGGGCTAAGGCTGATCAGGTGATCTTGCGGGGTTGGGCGGAACCCTTGCCGCAATTTGATTCTCTTACGAGATAGGGGTGACTATGAGGTTTTGCGCAGGGCGTCAAGGCCCGCACAAAACTCTACGCTGCTCGGCCGCGCGAAGGCAAAGGACAGCGCCCCCTGCCCCGCGCCGCCGGGAAATCACTGGTCGAGAACCTGCGCGATCGCGCCGCGCACTTCTTCGATCTGGCCCAGACCGTTCACGCCGCTGAGCATGTCTTTGGCATAGTAGTAGCCGATCAGCGGAGAGGTCTGTTTGTAATAGGCCATCAGACGGGTTTTGAGGCTTTCCTCATTGTCGTCCGCGCGGCGCTTGAACTCGGTCCCGCCGCAGTTGGTGCACTTCCCATCTTCGGGGATCGGTTTGGTCAGGTCGTTATAAACCTCGCCACAGCTTGCGCAGGTGGAACGGGCGGTGATGCGCGCGACCAGCGCCTCATCGTCGACCTTCATCTCGATCACAGCGTCGAGGGTCTGCCCCTCTTGCGCCATCAGATCGGCCAGCGCATCGGCCTGCGCCAGCGTGCGGGGAAAGCCGTCGAAGATAAAGCCGCCATGCTCGGCCTTGTCGGTGAGCTTTTCGCGGATCAGGCCAATGACGATCTCATCGGTGACAAGCGCGCCGCGGTCCATCACGTCGGCCACGATCTTGCCCATCTCTGTCCCGCTGTCCTTGGCTTCACGCAGCATGTCGCCAGTGGACAGCTGAACCATGTTGCGGGTTTCAACCAGATGACGTGCTTGGGTGCCTTTGCCTGCGCCCGGAGGCCCGAGTAGGATAATATTCATCGACGTACGGGGCTCCGTTTCTTGCGTGTACCTTTGCCTTTGCCCGCGCCCTTGCCGCGCAGCTGAGACTTCTCAAGCAGACCTTCATACTGATGCGCCAGCAGATGGCTCTGAACCTGTTGGATCGTGTCCATGGTGACCGAGACGACGATCAGCACCGAGGTGCCGCCGAAGTAGAAGGGAATGGCGAACTGGCCGCGAAGGATCTCGGGCAGAACACAGACCGCCGCCAGATAGGCCGAGCCGAGGACGAGGATGCGGTTGACCACATACTCCAGATACTCGGCGGTACGCTTGCCGGGGCGGATGCCGGGGACAAAGCCGTTCTGGTTCTTCAGGTTGTCGGCCACGTCATCGGGTTTGAAGCTGACGTTGAAGGTATAGAAATAGGCGAAGAAGACGATCATGCCCACGAAGAACAGCAGGTAGAGCGGCTGACCGGGGCCGAAGGTCGCCAAGAGCCAAGACATCACCGGGCTGGTGGAATTGCCGGAGAAGGTGCTGACGGTGACCGGCAGCAACAGCAGCGAGGAGGCGAAGATCGCCGGGATCACGCCCGCCGGGTTCACCTTTACCGGCAGGTGGCTGGTGCCGCCGTCATACATCTTCATCCCGACCTGACGGCGCGGGTATTGAATGTGGATCTTGCGCAGGGCGCGCTCCATGAAGACCACGAACATGATCGTCGCGATCACCATGACCAAGACGCCCACGATGACGGCGGGGCTGATGGCGCCCGAACGGCCCGAAGCGAAGAACTGCGCAATGGCGGCGGGAACCTCGGCGATGATGCCGACGAAGATAATCAGCGAAATGCCGTTGCCGATGCCGCGCGCGGTGATCTGCTCACCCAGCCACATCAGGAACATGGTGCCGCCCACGAGGGTAATCATACAGGCCGCGATAAAGCCGAAACCCATCTGGCCATCGGCCACGATGTCACCGGCCTGAAGGCTGACCGCAAGGCCGTAGGACTGCAGCGTCGCCAGCGCCACGGTGCCGTAGCGGGTGTACTGGTTGATCTTCTTGCGCCCCTGCTCACCCTCTTTCTTGAGCTGTTCCAGCGCAGGCACCATGGAGGTCAGCAGCTGAACGATGATCGAGGCGGAGATATAGGGCATGATGCCCAGAGCGAAGATACCCATCCGGCCAAGCGCGCCGCCGGTGAACATCGACACCATGCCGCCGATGCCTTGGCCTGCGCTCTCCATAAAGTCACGCAGCGCGCCACCGTCGATGCCGGGAACCGGAATGAAGGTGCCAAGGCGGTAAACGATAAGCAGCCCGAGCGTGTACAGAATCCGGTTGCGCAGGTCTGTTGCCTTGCCCAATGCGGACCAGCTCGTGTTCGCGGCCATGTTTTCGACGGCAGATACCATGAGGGGTCTCTTCTCTTGTTGCGAAAACGCCGCCCGGACCGTTTTCCGGCGGGCGGCGTTCGGGAAAACTTGAGGTTATGTAAGCGGCTGGCGCGCCGCTCACAAGCCTTAAGGCCGCTTTACTCGGATGCCTCGGCCGCCTTGGGAGCGGTCACGGTCACCTTGCCGCCTGCCTTCTCGACCGCCTCGATGGCGGACTTGGAAGCGCCAGCAACGTTCAGGTCGATCTTGGAGGTGATGTCACCCTTGGCCAGAACGCGGATACCGTCCAGCTCACGACGGACCAGACCGGAGGCAACCAGTGCTGCGGCGTCGATGGTGTTGCCCGCGTCGAGTTTCTTCGCATCGATGAATTTCTGGATCAGGCCCAGGTTAACGACAGCGAAGGATTTGCGGTTCGGCTTGTTGAAGCCGCGCTTGGGCAGACGCTGGTAGATGGGCATCTGGCCGCCTTCGTAGCCATTGATGCTCACACCCGAGCGGGACTTCTGACCCTTGATACCACGGCCACCCATTTTACCCTTGCCAGAGCCGGGACCACGTCCAACGCGCATACGCTTCTTGGCTGCGCCTTCGTTGTCGGAAAGTTCGTGCAGTTTCATGTCGCTTCTCCTTATGCCGGAATTGGCCCCCAGCGACGGGAGTGGCCAAACGCGGCGTTGCGATTCCATTGCGACCCAACACGGGCCACCGGGGGCGTATAGGGGATGGCGGGGGGCGTGACAAGGGGGGCATGGCGACTACCTCCAGCGCCCCACCCCTGTCGACCTAATCCCACCGGCTAGTGGCAATGATATGGCTTTGATCCGGCATGGCAACATCGCCCCGGCGGTGAGGATTTTCTACATCCGCCCCCATGGGCGGGGCCGTCGGGGGTACTTAGTTGGCTGGTTTGCATCTGAACCGACGCGAAGGACGGCCCACCAGCCGCCACAAATATAACGGCGAGTATAGCAAAGGGTTTCATCGTTAATCCTATCCGTTTACGCCCCGAAAAAATGCGTGAGGCCATTCAACGGTAAATGTTAACGAAATATTAACAAGTGTTGAAAACTAGTGGGCGAAGGAACCGACCTCTCGAATCCCCCCAGTAAGCGGACCGAACGCGTGCCAAGCGCGCCTCAGCATTCGCCTGCCAAACCCGCAAATCCCACAACGCAAAACGCCCCGCAGTTCCCTGCGAGGCGTCTTCGTAGGACGGTCCCCCGCCCTACCGCTGAACCCTAGGTTCAGCCTTTCTCTTCAACGATCTCGACCATATGCGAGACCTTGTTGATCATGCCGCGCACGGAAGGTGTATCTTCCAGCTCACGGGTGCGACCCATTTTGTTGAGGCCGAGGCCGACCAGCGTTGCGCGCTGTTTGGCGGGGCGGCGGATCGGCGAACCGACCTGCTTGATTACGAGTGTCTTGGCCATGCTTATGCCTCCTCAGCCACTTGAGCGGAGGACTCTACGTTGTCTTCACGCTTGGGCAGAATGTCAGCCACTTTCTTGCCGCGACGCTGCGCGACGGAACGGGGCGATTGCTCTTTCTTCAGACCGTCCAAAGTGGCGCGGATCATGTTGTAGGGGTTCTGCGAACCGACCGATTTGGACACAACGTCTTTCACGCCCAACATCTCGAACACGGCACGCATCGGACCACCGGCGATGATACCGGTACCTTCAGGTGCTGTGCGCATGATGACGCGGCCTGCGCCGTGACGACCATGCATGTCATGGTGCAGGGTGCGGCCTTCGCGTAGTTGAACGCGGATCATCTGACGCTTGGCTTGCTCGGTCGCCTTGCGGATGGCCTCGGGCACTTCTTTCGCTTTACCCTTGCCAAAGCCGACGCGGCCTTTCTGATCGCCCACGACCACGAGTGCGGCAAAGCCGAAACGCTTACCACCCTTAACGGTCTTGGACACGCGGTTGATCGCGACCAGACGGTCAGCGAATTCCGGGGTCTCGTCGCGTTGGTTGCGGCGGTTGCCCCCACGGTTGTCATCTCTTGCCATCTGGCATCTTCCTTTTTCTGTGGCCTCACCGGCCCTTAGGATCAATCCTGGTGAGCCCATGGCCCCCGGATCATCGAGAGGGCCTTCCCGGCCCTCTTCGCAGGAGAGCTATGCACGGGGGCATAGCCTTCGTATGAAAGCGGGTGCGTGGTTGCCCACGCACCGCACAATCAGATCTTCAAACCGCCTTCACGCGCGGCTTCGGCCAGAGCCTTCACCTTGCCGTGGAAGAGGAAGCCGCCACGGTCGAAGTATGCTTCTTCGACGCCGGCTTTCTTGGCACGTTCGGCAATCGCGGCACCGACTTTGGTCGCTGCTTCGATGTTGTTTTTGCCAACCACGCCCAGATCCTTCTCCATGGAGGAGGCGGAGGCCAGTGTCACGCCGTTCACATCGTCGATCAGCTGGGCCGAGATGTTCTTGGACGAACGGTGTACCGATAGGCGGAGACGCCCGGCGTTGACTTTGCGGAGTTTGTTCCGAACGCGCATGCGGCGCTTCAGGAACAGCTGTCGTTTGGTATTTGCCATCAATCCGTTCCTTACTTCTTCTTGCCTTCTTTGCGGAAGATGAACTCGCCCTTATAGCGGATGCCTTTGCCCTTATAGGGCTCGGGCTTGCGCCATGCGCGGATGTTCGCGGCAACCTGACCAACGAGCTGTTCGTCGATGCCTTCCACAACGATTTCGGTCTGCTTGGGTGCCGTCACGGTCACGCCCTCGGGCGCAACGTAGTCGACATCGTGGCTGAGGCCGAGGTTCAGTTTCAGCGTGTTGCCATTCATGGCCGCACGATAACCAACACCCTGGATTTCAAGCTCTTTCTTGAAGCCCGTGGTGACGCCGGTCACCAGGTTTTCGATCATGGTGCGGGACATGCCCCACTGCTGACGGGCGCGCTTGGACTTGCCGCGCGGCGTCACAGTGATTGCGTTGTCTTCGACCGCGAGGCTCACGTCATCAGTGGCACGGAAGCTGCGGGTGCCCTTGGGGCCCTTCACTTCGATGGTCTGACCGCTCACCTCTGCCGAGACACCCGAAGGCATAGCGACTGGTTTCTTACCGATACGAGACATTGTCTTCTCCTTAGAATACGGTGCAGAGCACTTCGCCGCCAACATTGGCAGACCGTGCAGATGCGTCCGACATCACACCTTTGGAGGTGGAGACAATCGACACGCCGAGGCCCTGACGGACGACGGGGATGTCATTGACGGCCATGTAGACGCGGCGACCGGGCTTGGAAACCCGCTTCAGCTCGCGAATAACAGGTTCGCCTTCGTAGTACTTGAGGCTGATCTCAATGGCGGGGTGGCCATCGGCGCCCGTGACTTTTTCATAGCCGCGGATGTAGCCTTCGTCGGCCAGCACGTCCAGAACCCATGCACGCAGCTTGGAGGCCGGTGTCATGACGGTGGATTTGCCGCGCAGCGAAGAGTTACGGATGCGTGTCAGCATATCTGCGATAGGATCGTTCATCTGATGCGCTCCTTACCAGCTCGACTTGACCATGCCGGGAATCTGGCCGGAAGAGCCAAGGTCCCGCAGCGCGATCCGCGAAATTTTCAGTTTACGATAGTAGGCGTGCGGGCGGCCCGTCAGCTGGCAACGGTTGTGCAGACGCACAGCAGAGCTGTTGCGCGGCAGTTTCGCCAGTTTCAGGGAAGCGCGGAAACGCTCTTCCATCGGTTTGCTTTCGTCGCTCACGATCTCTTTCAGAGCCGCGCGCTTGTCAGCGTACTTCTTAACCAGTGCTTCGCGCTTCTTCTCGCGCTCAATCATGGATTTCTTAGCCATTTCTAATCCTTCCCGCGCTTATGAATTGAAGGGCATGTTGAATGCTTTCAACAGCGCCTTGGCTTCAGCGTCGGTTTTCGCCGTGGTGGCGATCACGATGTCCATACCCCAAGTCTCGTCAACTTTGTCGAAGTCGATTTCGGGGAACACGATATGCTCTTTCAAGCCCATGGCGTAGTTGCCACGGCCGTCGAAGCTTTTGCCCGAGATGCCGCGGAAGTCGCGGATACGGGGCATTGCGATCGTGATCAGACGATCAAGGAATTCGTACATACGGTCGCCACGCAGGGTGACTTTCGCACCCAAAGGCATGTCCTCACGCACGCGGAAACCAGCGATGGATTTCTTGGCCACGGTTGTCAGAGCCTTCTGGCCCGCAATCGCGGTCAGGTCTTCCTGAGCCGACTTGGCTTTTTTGCTGTCGCGCACGGCTTCGGCTCCGCAGCCGATGTTCAGAACGATCTTGTCCAGCTTGGGGATCATCATGTCGTTCTTGTAGCCGAATTCCTCTTTCAGGGCGGCGCGGATCCTCTCGCGGTATTCGGCCTGAAGGCGGGGTGTGTAGGTTGCGGTATCAAGCATCGATCACGTCCCCCGTGGTCTTGGCAAAGCGCACTTTCTTGTCGCCTTCGATTTTGAAACCCACGCGGGTGGCTTTGCCATTGGCATCCACCAGTGCGAGGTTGCTCAGGTCGATCGGCATCGCCTTGGGGATGCGGCCGCCTTGAGATGTCTGTGTCTGGCGCGTGGCGCGGATGGCGATTTTCACGCCGTCAACGATGGCCTTGTTCGACTTGGGGTCAACGGACGAGATGGTGCCCGTCTTGCCTTTGTCCTTGCCGGACAGGACGATGACCTTGTCACCTTTGCGAAGTTTAGCAGCCATGATTACAGCACCTCCGGAGCGAGCGAGATGATTTTCATGAAGTTCTTCGCGCGCAGCTCACGAACGACCGGCCCGAAGATACGGGTGCCGACGGGTTCGTTGTTGTTATTCAGGATAACAGCGGCGTTGCGGTCGAAGCGGATAGCGGTGCCATCTTCACGACGAACTTCTTTGGCGGTGCGAACGACGACGGCCTTGCGGACGTCGCCCTTTTTCACACGACCACGCGGGATGGCTTCCTTGACCGACACGACGATGATATCGCCGACGGACGCGTATTTACGCTTGGAACCACCCAGGACCTTGATGCACTGAACACGGCGCGCGCCGCTGTTGTCAGCAACATCCAGGTTGGTCTGCATCTGGATCATTTGGTTTCTCCCGACCTTCTGGGGGGCGATGCGGCCCTCATCCCAGGGTTTCGTTTAAGGGGCTCAGGCCTCGGCTTTGTCCGAAGTCAGAACTTCCCAACGTTTGGTTTTCGACTTGGGGGCACATTCGATGATGCGCACAGTGTCGCCCACCTTGAACGTGTTGTTCTCATCGTGAGCCCGGTACTTCTTGGACTTACGGATGGTCTTTTTCAGAACCGGATGCGTAAAGCGGCGCTCTACGGAAACGGAAACTGTTTGTGCGTTGGCGTCCGATGTCACGGTGCCTGTAAGGATACGCTTGGGCATGTTTCAGGCTCCTATTATTCGACTGCCGCAGCAGCGGCTTTCTGGTTCAGCACGGTGTGGACACGGGCCACGTCACGCTTAACAGTCTTCAGACGTGCGGAGTTCTCCAGCTGGCCGGTGGCCTGCTGAAAACGCAAGTTGAAGGATTCTTTTTTCAGGTTCACAAGCTCGTCGCGGAGCTGGTCCGGCGTCTTGTCATGCAGTTCGCTGGCTTTCACGGCCTCTTCCTTTCAACATCACCAGTAGGCCCCTGTCAGGGTGACCATGATTCTGGTGGAGTTCATGATGAAAGGTGCCAATACGCGTTGAGGTCGCACATGGCAACCCCCGTTGGCCCGCATCTGCGCTTTTGGCGCAAATAGGCTGGCGATAGGGGTATGTTCGGCGTAAGGAGGTTCCATGTCAAACATCAAATCGCTTTTCGCCACCCGCCTCTATCACGCCGCCCTGTCGGACCACGGCAAGCCCATCGACACCGATGAACTGGCCGCCTCTTGCTTCTCGATTGCCGAGGATGATGAGGCCGGTCAGGACTGGTGCGAGGAGAACGGCTATGCGGGCTACACCTCTTATGCCTCGCTGGATGACCTGCCCTACCGCTTTCCGATCTTTAAGGGTTTGGTCAAGTCGCTCGACAAACATGTCGCGGCCTTTGCCAAGGACCTCGAATTCGATCTGGGTGACCGCAAGCTGGTGCTCGACTCGCTGTGGCTGAACATCCTGCCCGAGGGCGGCATCCACACCTCGCATATCCACCCGCATTCGGTGATTTCAGGCACGACCTATGTGACCATGCCCGAGGGCGCCAGCGCGATCCGTTTCGAAGACCCGCGCCTGCCGATGATGATGGCTGCGCCGGGCCGGATGAAGGACGCGCGCGAGGAACTGCGGCCTTTCATCTATGTGGCCCCCGAAGCGGGCGACGTGCTGCTCTGGGAAAGCTGGCTGCGCCACGAGGTGCCGATGAACATGATCGAGGAAGATCGGGTTTCGGTGAGTTTTAACTACAATTGGGCGTAAAAGACTGAGGGCCATCGCCTGCCCGCGGGTCGGCGATCCAACGGTGCCTCGTGCCACTTTATTGCGCAGCCAAGATGTGCGTTCTCGAAATCGCACCCAGCCTCACCAAATCGCCTACCCGGTCGCACCGAAGGTGCGCCCACCATATGACGGCACGCCTCTGGCGTGACGGGCGGGCAGGCGATGGCCCGGCGCCTGCGGCTTGAATCCGGGCCGGATGGCACGGACCGGCGAGATTTGCGCGAGCCGGCGCTTGCGCGTCATTCCCCTGCCCCGCCAAAGCAAAACCCCCGCCGATCGCTCGACGGGGGCCTTTTCTTTCTGCCGCCCCTTGCGGGGCTTCGGGCTTACCAGTCCTCGCGGACCACGACCCGGGTCTTGATCGGCAGCTTCATGGCTGCCAGACGCAGGGCTTCGCGCGCCACGTCTTCGCCGACACCGTCGATCTCGAACATGATGCGGCCCGGCTTGACCTTGGCGGCCCAGAAGTCAACGGAACCTTTACCTTTACCCATACGAACTTCGACGGGCTTGGAGGTTACCGGAACATCCGGGAAGATGCGGATCCAGACACGGCCCTGACGCTTCATGTGACGCGTCATGGCGCGGCGTGCCGCTTCGATTTGACGGGCTGTAACCCGCTCCGGCTGCAGTGCCTTCAGGCCGTAGGTGCCGAAGTTCAGGTCGGACCCGCCCTTCGCCAGACCCTTGATCGAGCCTTTGAACTGCTTGCGGAATTTAGTACGCTTTGGTTGAAGCATTTCTCATTCCCCCTTAGCGACGACCGCCGGCACCGCGAGGTGCTGGGCCGTCTTGGAGTTCCTGTGCCTTGCGGTCACGCGCGGCGGGGTCGTGTTCCATGATCTCGCCTTTGAAGATCCATGTCTTGATCCCGATGATGCCGTAGGCGGTGGAAGCCTCGACATGCGCGTAATCGATGTCGGCACGCAATGTGTGCAGCGGCACGCGACCTTCGCGGTACCATTCGGTACGCGCGATCTCGGCACCACCCAGACGACCCGCGAGGTTCACGCGGATGCCCAGTGCGCCCATGCGCATGGCGTTCTGCACGGCACGTTTCATGGCGCGGCGGAAAGACACCCGGCGCTCCAGCTGCTGTGCAATGCTCTCACCAACCAGATGTGCGTCCAGCTCGGGCTTGCGGACCTCAACGATGTTGAGGTGCAGTTCCGAGTTGGTCATCTTGGCAATCTTCTGGCGCAGCGTCTCGATGTCCGCGCCTTTCTTGCCGATGATGACACCGGGGCGTGCTGTGTGGATCGTGACGCGGCACTTCTTGTGCGGACGTTCGATGATCACACGGGCAACACCGGCCTGGTGGCACTCTTTCTTGATGAAGTCGCGGATTGCGAGGTCTTCGAGCAGAAGATCACCGTAATCCTTGGTGTCGGCGTACCAGCGGCTGTCCCAGGTGCGGTTCACCTGAAGGCGCATACCGATCGGATTGACTTTGTTACCCATCAGGCTTGCTCCTCAACTTGACGCACTTTGATCGTGATCTCGGCAAACGGCTTGATGATCTTGCCGAACCGGCCACGGGCCCGCGGGCGACCGCGCTTCATGGTCAGGTTCTTGCCGACATAGGCCTCGGCCACGATCAGCTCATCGACGTCCAGGTTGTGGTTGTTTTCCGCGTTGGCGATGGCGGACTGAAGGCATTTCTTCACGTCCTGCGCGACCCGCTTCTTGGAGAAGGTCAGGTCGGTCAGCGCCTTGTCCACGGACTTGCCACGGATGAGGGCAGCAACCAGGTTCAGTTTCTGCGGGCTCGTACGAAGCATGCGCAGCTTTGCCATTGCTTCGTTGTCTGCCACGCGGCGGGGATTCTTATCCTTGCTCATGGCTTATTTCCGCTTCGCTTTTTTGTCGGCGGCATGACCGTAGTAGGTACGAGTCGGGGAGTATTCACCGAACTTCTGACCGATCATTTCTTCGCTGACGTTGACAGGAATGTGCTTGTGACCGTTGTAGACGCCGAACGTCAGACCCACGAACTGGGGCAGGATCGTGCTGCGGCGCGACCAGATCTTGATCACTTCGTTACGACCGCCCTCACGGGAAGCCTCTGCCTTTTTGAGGACATAAGAGTCAACAAAAGGACCTTTCCATACTGAACGAGCCATTGATTAACGCCCCTTCTTCTTGGCGTGACGCGAGCGGATGATAAGCTTGCTGGACGCTTTGTTCTTGTTGCGGGTCTTGGCACCCTTCGTCGGCTTACCCCAAGGAGTAACCGGGTGACGACCACCAGAGGTCCGGCCTTCACCACCGCCGTGCGGGTGGTCGATCGGGTTCATCACCACACCACGCACAGAGGGGCGGATGCCCTTGTGGCGCATGCGGCCCGCTTTACCGTAGTTCTGGTTGGAGTTGTCGGGGTTGCTGACGGCACCGACGGTGGCCATGCATTCCTGACGCACGAGACGCAGCTCGCCGGAGCTCAGACGGATCTGAGCGTAGCCACCGTCACGACCCACGAACTGGGCGTAGGTGCCGGCGGCACGGGCGATCTGACCACCTTTGCCGGGCTTCATCTCGATGTTGTGGACGATCGTACCGATCGGCATGCCCGAGAAGGGCATCGCGTTGCCGGGCTTGATGTCCACTTTGGCGCCGGCGATGATCTTGTCGCCGATGGCCAAACGCTGCGGGGCCAGGATGTAGGCCTGCTCACCGTCTTCGTACTGGATCAGTGCGATGAAGGCTGTACGGTTGGGGTCATATTCGATCCGCGCGACAACAGCGGACATGTCCAGCTTGTTACGCTTGAAATCAACGATACGGTAGAGGCGCTTTGCACCACCACCTGTACGACGCATTGTGATTCGTCCGGTGTTGTTCCGGCCACCGGATTTGGTCAGACCCTGAGTAAGGGCTTTGACCGGGCGGCCTTTCCACAGCTCCGAACGGTCGATCAGTACCAGTCCACGCTGGCCTGGCGTCGTCGGTTTGTACGACTTGAGTGCCATGTTCTCTGTCTTCCGTTTGCTAGGCACGCTCGCACCAAGGTGAAAGCGCGTTGGTTATAGGGCCCCGAAGGTCCCCTGTGGGAGTGGTGGATGGGTTTAAATCTCTTGCGAGGCAGGCATCCCAACCACCGGGATCGTTCAAATAGCCAAACCCCGGACGAATCCGGGGTCTGAGCCGATGTGGCGACCTAACAGGTTCGCAACAGCCCGTCCAGTAGGCATGGCGAAAATCCTCTCCCCTGCCCGCACAAAAGAAAAGAAGGCGCCGAAGCGCCTTCTTCTATTGGTTTAGCAGTTACCCAAGGTGGGAATTAGTCAAGGCCAACGCTCTCGGCCAGACGCATGCCGGGGTCGAGGATTTCAACTTCGGCTTCGTTGAATTCCGGCATGCTTTCCAGACGCTCCTCGGTCACGCCGGGGACGATGACTTCGTCTTCACGCATGATCAGCTTCTCAACCGGAATGGCGACTTCGTTTTCGCCCATACCAAGGAAACCACCAACGCCGATGATCGCAACAACGGTGTCGCCACGGACGCCGATGAAGTCGATTTCGCCAACATCTTCACCAGTCTCGGTGGCAACGCTGCGGCCAGTCAGTTCTTCGGCGGTCAGGTTAAAGATCGGCAGACGCTGCACGTTCTCCTGATAGCGGGCACGGTCTTCTTCGGCCATATTGCCCTGCTCATCCGCGTTGAAGTCTTCCATCAGCACGCGCGCTTGCTCTTGCTCGACGTCGATCTCGGCACCTTCGGCACCTTCAACGTTGACCTGCGGTGCTTCGGCTTCTTCGACGACAACATTCGCGTCTTCGCCCTGCTGCACGTTCACGTTGGCTTCTTGCTGCTCAACGTCGACGCGGGCTTCCTCGGATTCGGCAACGTTCACATCGGCTTCGGCCTGCTCAACGGTCACGCGCGGCTCGGCTTCCTCAATGGTCACTTTCGGCTCGGGGCGCACGAACTTCACAACGGGTTCGGGCTGCTCCAGATCAACGATCGGCTCGCCGGTGTCCACGTCAACCTGCGGCTTCGGGACCTGCACGGTCACGACCGGCTCGGGGATACGCACAGTAACCTGCGGCTGTGCTTGCTCAACTGTGATGATCGGCGCTTGCTGCTGCACGCGAACGGTCGGCTCGGGAACGGCGACGTTCACTTCGGGCTGGCCCTGCTCAACAGTCACTACGGGAGCGTCCTGCGACACGTTCACATCGGGCTCGGGAACGGTCACGTCAACTTCGGCGTCTTCCTGCTCGACAACCACTTGGCCGCCAGCAACATTCGCGGTCGCGGCTGTGCCACCTTCGACCTCGGCTTCCATCTCGGCTTCAACTTCGGCGTTGCGCTCGATGGTCTCTTCGACGTTCTCTGTCGCATCCTGCGCCAGAACCGGAGCGGCCGCGAAAAGGGCAACGGCGGATACGCCAGCCATGAGTGTTTTGGTATAGATCATTAGGTCTCTCCCGTGTTCGTTTACGATAAGTGAGGCGCGCAGCACCCCGTCTTCCACGGTGAGACAACCGGCAGCTTTCTGCTCTGTTCCAAGAAAATTGATGGCTTTTTTTCGGAACTTTTTCGGGGTCGCCGCATGATTGAACGCATAGCCGAGAGGATCGCGCCAAGGTAATGACAGCCCTCCAAATTCAAAGACCCCCGCCAAAGCGGGGGCCCAGATCATAGAAAAATACTGCGGCTTCAGGCGACCCGGCGCGCCTGCGCGAAAGACAACAGGCGCTTGCTTTTCTCATCCCATAGATGCAGCCGCGCGTTGGCAAGGCTCTCGCGGATGGTCATCCGGTTCCCCTCCGCCAAGGCGACATGATCGCGCAGCACTTCCGGCAGGCGATAGAAGGGAATGCGGCTGTAGAGGTGGTGCACATGGTGAATGCCGATATTGGCGCTGAGCCACTGCAGGGGACGCGGCAGGATGTAATGCGAGGAGCCGTGAAAGGCCGCATCATGCAGGTCCCAAGCGTCGTTCTCTTCCCAATGGGTCGTCTCGAACTGGTGCTGCACATAGAACAGCCACATGCCCGCCGTGGCCGCCAGAAGGGTGCTGGGCACGAAGATCAGCAGAATGGGCATGATCCCCCCGAAGTAGAAGATCACAGCAAGTGCTGTGAGGATCGTCAGATTGGTGCCCATCGCGCTCAGCCAATAACGGGTCTGCGCCATCAGCCCCAGGGGCACGCGGTTCTGCACGAAGAACAGATAGGTCGGCCCAAGGCCAAAGAGCACGATCGGGTTCCGATACAAGCGGTAATGCAGTCGCCCGAATAGCCCAAGCGCGCGATACTCCGCGACCGTGAGCGTGTGGATATCGCCAATGCCACGACGGCCAAGGTTCCCAGCTGAAGAGTGGTGAATCGAATGGGTGCGACGCCAAACGTCATAGGGCGTCAGCGTCAGCACCCCGAGCACGCGGCCCACCCAATCGCTGGTGCGGCGGCTGCTGAAAAAGGCCGCATGGCCGCAGTCGTGTTGGATCGCGAAGAGCCGCAGCAAGAAGCCCGCGTTCACCAGCGAGATCGCGAGGGCCAACCAGCCGCTGACTGAGAGCGCCCACCAAGCCAGCGACCAAAGAAGGATGAAGGGGCCGAGCGTGATCGCCAGTTCAAAACTGCTGCGCCAAGTGCTCGGCTCGCGGTAACGGGCCAGCACGCGCACCCAGTCGCGCGCGTTCGACACGTCCGCAGACACGCCGGAGGTAGATTTTTCGTGGGACATGGACCTGCTTTTTGTGGTTATCCGAGGTCTTGTAGAGGAAAGCGCGCCGCAAGCAACGCCCGCGTCACCCTTTGCCGTTACGTCGCGGCATTTAGGCTGGAAACAGCCTGCTTTGGGGGGAGGGTTGAGCCTGTGGCTAGTCCATGGCCGGGGTGGCATTCATGCTCCGAGGGCCAGCGCCTGCCCGCGGGTCGGCGATCTGACGGACCTTGGTGCCACTTTATGGTTCAACCGAGATGTGCTTTTGCGAGGTCACGTCCAGCCTCACCAAATCGCCTACCCCTCCGGGCGGGCAGGCGATGGCCCGGCGCCTGCGGCTTGTCCCGGGCCCCGGCGCATCCCCGAAACGAAAAAGGCCCCCGCAATGCGGAGGCCTTTCCCAAATGTCTAACCGGCAATCAGAGCCCGGTGGACACGTCGATTGTGTTGCCCTCTTCGAGCGTCACATAGGCCTTCTTCACGTCTTTGCGGCGGCCCATCTGGCCCCGAAAACGCTTGACCTTGCCTTTGGTGATGGTCGTGTTCACGGCCTTCACCTTGACGTTGAAGAGCGCCTCGACGGCCTCTTTGATCATCGGCTTGTTGCTGTCGATCGCGACTTCGAAGACGACGGCGTTCTGTTCGGACGCCATGGTTGCCTTCTCGGTGATGACCGGCTTGCGGATCACGTCGTAGTGTTGATGCTTGGCGCTCATTTCAGGCGTGCCTCCAATGCTTCGATCCCCGCTTTGGTGATCACCAGAGTGTCACGCTTGAGGATGTCATAGACGTTTGCGCCCATCGACGGCAGGATGTCCAACCCATCGATGTTGCGCGCGGCCTGTGCGAAGTTCTCGTTGACCGAAGCGCCATCGATGACCAGCGCGCGCTTCCAGCCCAGGTTCGAGACCTGCTTGGCCAGAGCGGCGGTTTTGCCCTCGGAAGTTGCTTCGTCGATAATGACCAGCGAACCGGCTTTTGCTTTGGCGGACAGCGCGTGGCGCAGGCCCAGCTTGCGGAACTTCTTGGTCAGCTCGTGGCCGTGGCTGCGCGGGGTCGGACCCTTGTAGATACCACCCTTGCGGAAGATCGGCGCGTTGCGGTCACCGTGGCGTGCGCCGCCGGTGCCCTTCTGGCGATAGATCTTCTTGGTCGAGTAGCTGGTCTCGGACCGGGTCTTGACCTTATGCGTCCCCTGCTGCGCGTTGTTACGCTGCCAGCGCACGACGCGGTGCAGGATGTCGGCACGCGGCTCCAGGCCGAACAGGGCTTCGTCCAGGTCTACGGACCCGGCTTTGCCACCGTCGAGTTTGATGACATCGAGTTTCATGCGTCACCTTCTTTCTTGTCAGCGTCGGCATCGGAATTGTCGGCATCCGAACCTTCAGCTGCGATTTCGGCTTCTGCGGCTTTCAGCGCTTCAGCTTCCTGTGCGGCTTGCTCTTCGGCCAAACGCTTGGCTTCGGCTTCTGCCTCTGCGGCGGCTGCGGCGGCGGCCTCTTCGGCGGCTTTCGCGGCTTCGTCAGCGGCGGATTTCAGAGCGGCGGGCAGGATCGCGTCTTCGGGGAACGGCTTTTTGACCGCATCCTTGACGGTGACCCAACCACCTTTGGAGCCGGGAACGGCGCCTTTGACCATGATCAGGCCACGCGCGCTGTCGGTCTTGACGACCTCGAGGTTCTGCGTGGTGACACGGGCAGCACCCATGTGACCGGCCATTTTCTTACCTTTGAAAACCTTGCCGGGATCCTGACACTGGCCTGTGGAGCCGTGCGAACGGTGGGAGATCGACACACCGTGCGAGGCGCGCAGACCGCCGAAGTTGTGACGCTTCATCGCACCGGCAAAACCTTTACCGATGGATGTGCCCGCAACGTCGACATACTGACCGGCGAAGTAATGGTCAGCGGTGATCTCCTCACCGACGTTGATCATCGCGTCTGCGTCGACGCGGAACTCGGCCAGCTTGCGCTTGGGTTCCACTTTCGCCGCGGCGAAGTGACCACGCATGGCTTGGCTTGTACGTTTGGCTTTCGCCGAACCGGCACCGAGCTGAACGGCGGTATAGCCGTCACGGTCCGCGGTGCGCTGTGCGACAACCTGAAGCTTGTCCAACTGAAGAACGGTCACAGGGATCTGCTTGCCGTCTTCCATGAACAGCCGGGTCATGCCGACTTTTTTTGCAATAACGCCTGAGCGCAACATATGATTACCCTCCCGGCTTTACGATTGCAGCTTGATCTCGACGTCCACGCCAGCGGCGAGGTCGAGCTTCATCAGCGCGTCCACGGTCTGGGGGGTCGGATCGATGATATCCAGCAGACGCTTGTGCGTGCGGATTTCAAACTGGTCACGGGATTTCTTATCGACGTGGGGGCCACGAAGAACGGTGAATTTCTCGATCTTGTTCGGCAGCGGAATGGGACCGCGAACCGAAGCGCCTGTGCGCTTGGCGGTGCTGACGATTTCTTGAGTGGAGGCATCGAGCACCCGGTAGTCAAACGCCTTCAGGCGAATGCGGATGTTCTGGCTTTGAACGGCCATATGCATATCCCTTGTTTTGGGATTCTAACGGATTGGAGGAAGCAGGCTCATCCGGCCCCCTCTTCGCGCCTTGGTAATAAATCAAACGGGGCGCGTCTAACGCACCCCGGTTCGATGCGCGTCCTATAGGGGGAATCAAAGCAAGTGGCAAGAGGGTTCTAAAAACCCCCGTGTTTTTAGAACCAGTGCGCAAAGTCACGCCGCCCCGGCGTGACCGCGCACCCCGTCCGCGTTCAATCACACCCGGAAAACGCGCCGTCTCCCCCGTATCACGCGCACGCCGAAGGCCCCTCTCCCGCCAAAGCAAAAGGCCGCAACAAAAGCTGCGGCCTTTCGAATATCTGAACCGTGGTCCCCGGTCAGGCCAGGGGGTGGGCTCTCATCGCTCCTGCGGAGCGACTGCCGTCCACCGGGTCCGTTTCAAAATCACTCAGTGATTTTGGAAACGACGCCCGCGCCAACAGTGCGGCCACCTTCGCGGATCGCGAAGCGCAGGCCGTTTTCCATGGCGATCGGTGCGATCAGCTCAACGCCGAAGGACACGTTGTCGCCGGGCATGACCATCTCGGTGCCTTCTGCCAGCTGAACGGTGC